>DKNL01000012.1:692-2862 GCA_002474325.1 Opitutales bacterium UBA7389 | reverse complement strand
ATCGTTTTCCAAATCGTGGAGAAACTCATACTCGGGATTCTGATCCGTGTAGCGAGCGTACTTGAAGCGTTCCCCACGTACCCCGTTCCAGGACATCGAATAGCGGGGATTGAAGTGCTCGCAGTAGAATTCCTTACGCCAGCCAGCCAACTCAGGCTCACCTTCGATTATAGGCTTTAAGCTATCTCCTTGGTAGCTCTCAGGAATCGTCACGTCTGCCCAATCAAGAAAAGTGGAAGGCAGATCTAGATTGAGAGACATCGTATCCACAATCCGGCCACGCGATCCTTCAGATTGGTGCGGATCGTACACAACAAGGGGTACTCGCTGCGATTGTTCATGATGCGACCACTTGCCCGCAAAGCCGCGATCACCCATGTAGTAGCCGTTGTCCGCAGAATAGACTACAATGGTGTTACCAGCTAGGCCTTCCTCTTCGAGTACGCGCAAAACGCGAGACATTGCATGGTCAATCCCCGAAAGCATGCGGAAATAGGCTCGCATGTTGATTTGATATTTCTCTGGAGCATCCCAACGCCAGTGGTAGCGCTCGCGGTGGTTCGACTTTTTCAAAAACTCCGGGTGGGTTTCCCAAATCACGGGATCGGACAAGCGCGGCTCCGGAATTTCGATGTCGTCATACTTCCCATCCATCGCCTTTGGCCAAGGGAAGTGACCCGTGCCGGGGACTCGATCGTTATCTTCGGCGTGTCCCGCATTGAACCAGAGATTTAAGCAGAACGGTTGATCGTTTTCGCCTTGCGATTTCAGGAATTCGATTCCGCGATCGGCGATCAATTCCGTCTCGTGCCGTTTCGATCCGTCCGGCATCGTTTTGAAATACGGTTTGCGAAAGATCCGTTCGTATTCATCAAAATGCTCCTCCGGCTTGAAGTCCTTTGGCATCTTCGCATGCCACTTCCCATAGAATCCCGTCCGGTAGCCTGCATCGCGCAATAGGTCAGGAAAGAGTTCAGTTAACGCCTCTAGCTTTATCTGATCCGATCCGTCACCCTTGACCGAGGAACGCGAGGTCAATCCAGTTAGGATGGTGGTACGACTCGCCCAGCAAGTCGAACGTGTAACGAACATATTGGTGAAACGCACCCCTTCTTCTGCCAGCTTATCGATCGTCGGCGTTTCCAAGATAGGATGACCGGCACAACCCAAGGTATCATGACGCTGGTCATCCGCGAAGAAAAAGAGGATATTCGGGCGATCCTGGCTAATTGCGTCTACCGAGATTAGGAGAGCGATTACAAGAGAGAATAATTTCATCAATCTAAACTTGGATTCATGTATTAGACCCACAGATATAACGGATTTACATAGAATTGATTCGTGCGGCACATCCACCAATCCCTGAACCCAATCATCTGTGTTATCAGTGGTTCAAACTTCATCTGATTCTAGAAGCTATTGGCTCGGCCACCAACACTCCATTTCACCGCTCGATGCGTTAAAACATTGGCTCCTGCATTTCGCCGTTCATCTTCTCCCATATGGCTACCAACTCGGCGAGACGTTCAGGGTGAGTTCTAGCAAGGTTTTTCTCTTCTGATATGTCATTGGAAAGATCATACAATTCCCACTTTGCATTGCCAACTGTTCTCCTGTTACCCATGCGGACAAGTTTCCGATCGCCGTAGCGAAGCCCCGACTTGCCACCTTGGCGCCAAAATAGGATCTGATGCGGTCGGCCGGATTTTATGCCATTAAGATAAGGAACCAAATCGACGCCTTCAATATTCTCAGGCACCTTCGCCTTTGCATTCGCCGCGGCAGTCGCGTAGATATCGAGCGAAGTGACGGGATAGTCGTAAACTTTTCCCTTCGGCAGGGTGCCTTTCCATTGGACCATATACGGTACACGCAAGCCACCCTCGTACATAGAGCCTTTTCCCTCACGCAAAGGAGCATTGGACGAAGTCAGTTCCCGAGTCGGCCCACCGTTGTCGCTGAGGAAGAAGACGAGCGTATTCTCTTCCAATCCCGATTTGCGCAACTGCTTCAAGATGTCTCCCACGCTGTCGTCCATATTGGCCAACATGGCAGCGAAGATACGGCGGTGAATGTCCTCGATGTGGGCGAACTTGCGCATGTAGGTATCGGCTCCCTGAAGCGGACTGTGCACGGCGTTGTAGGGGACATAGAGGAAGAACGGCTTGTC
>DKNL01000012.1:0-354 GCA_002474325.1 Opitutales bacterium UBA7389 | reverse complement strand
GTCGATAAAGTCGACGGCTTCGCGCGTGATGGCGTCGGTAAAGTATTCCTCTTCCTCGACCGGTTGACCGCCGCGCACGATCGGGTTGTTGGCGTCGTAGTCCGGCTCGTTGCTAGGCCAGGTATGGTAGATCAGCTTCTTCTTGCCGACCCAGCGTCCTTCGCCTCCGCCTGGAATCGTTTTGCGTCGCAGCATCGTGGTTACGCCCTTCCATGGCGGCGGCACGAAATAGTGGCCCTCGTGTGTAAAGCCGAAGAATTCGTCGAAACCGTGCCGAAACGGATGATAGGCCGCAGTGCCGCCCAAATGCCACTTGCCGACTATGCCAGTGACGTAACCGGCATCCTGTAAGGT
>DKNL01000258.1 GCA_002474325.1 Opitutales bacterium UBA7389 | reverse complement strand
ACGGTCGTTGAAAGCGAAACGGTCCTTTCAGGTATATGGGATGTGGTAGTCCTGAATGACCCCGTTAATCTGATGTCCTACGTAACAATGGTTTTCAAACGGGTGCTGGGAATGGAGCAAAGCGAGGCTGAGCAACACATGATGGAAGTTCATGAGTTGGGCCGGTCAGTTGTTTGGGCGGGCGATCGAGAAAAAGCGGAAGCTTACCAGTATCAATTGCAGGAGTGGCACCTGACAGTCATTCTGGAGAAGAATGAGTCGTCAGCTTGAGTTCAGACTGGACCCTGAAGCGGTTCGCCCATTGGTCTTCCATTTCCGCTCCCTGGTAGACTCATTAAAGGATGATCTTGTTGCTGACAACGAACCTCCTGCAAGTGATCAAGTAATGTCGGAAGTTTGGTTAGAGGATCTGCTCGAATCGCAGAAAAAGGATATCACTGCTCTCAATGAATTATTCAATAATGAGCTTTTGGATACGGGGAGAGCTACTGTCAATGAAGAGGATGTGGATCTTATTTTGAGGGGATGCACGGCATTGAGACTGGTCTTGAGGGAATCGACGCTTTCTCGATTTGAGGACGAGCACCTTGAGATTGGGGAAGTGGAAGTTGGGAAGATTACCGCTGAGGAAGAGATTGGATACGGCGTCTATATATTGCTGGCCAGTTTACAGGAGTTGATCATATCTCAGTTGGATCCATGAAAACGGCTTCGAATGCCAGTCCTGGAAAGATGGCTTTGGAGCGTTGCTCGATTTGCAGAAGACAAACCGGCTCAAAGACCGGGCTATGTTCGATTTCATGCGCGGTGGCAGCCCGAATTCCATTTGGCACTTCCGCGCTGCCTGCAACCTGGGAGCTATCCGCTGCTCTTGGTACAGCTTTCATTCTATTTAATCAGTTTCTATTCTGGTTCATGGCTTGGGCTAAACGAGCCCAAGAGAATGAGCTCATGTCAGAGAGATTCGCTATGGTTTCCCTGGTTGCGGGATTTACTTGGCTGCTTGTGACTATAGTTGTCTGGCTCTTCGCTCAGCCAAAACGGCTAGCCGACTTGCTAGGACCCCTTTTTGGAATCGTTGTTCTTTGGCTAGGCGCTTCCCTGATTGATTGGCCTCGGCTTTTCGCCAGTCAACTGGCTGTCTTTAACTTTTTGATATCGTTGCAGTTATATCGGGGTTTTTTGTTTCTGTATTTGGCGTCAAAAAAGAGGGAAAAGTAGAGTGTAGTTACATTCCTATTGACCCCTTGGCCAGTTCGTCTAGGATAAATTTCTCACGTGTCCTGCCGTGTTCGAGGCGCTGACGAAATGCTCTTTTCCTACCTTAATTTCACGGGAGACATGATGAGTGGAGGATGCTCAGCCGTAAACCGGACCGCAAAATTCGCTTTGATGTCGCCCACTTGAACATACCAAGGACCAAGGGCCCTTTTGGCGTACGGCACAAAGGTGGGACACGTGGGTTTCTTTTCCCCTAGACTAACGGATTGAGGTTTTTGGTTTGGAAAGAGTCCATAGGGCTAGTCTGTTTGTAGTTGGCGTTTAACGTTTGCCCTGGGCGATAGTGCACGCTTTCATTCAGTTCATATGGACGCAGAAATCTACTATTTCCTTCATGTTTTCTCAATCATCCTGTTGACCGGTTTTACATTCGGTATCGCTGCAAGTCCGCAAAAAGGGAAAAAGAAATTCATGGCCATACTGACGGGCATCCTGTCTTTGGTCGCCTTGGTTGCAGGAGCGGGACTCATGTCGAAACTGCACAATAATAACTGGCTTCAAGTTTGGGTGATTGTGAAGATCTTAGCCTGGCTCTTTGTTTCGGGCTTGGGTGGGATGGCTTATAAAAAGTCCAAATCGTTTGTGCAAACCGGGTTGATTGTCGCAGTTGCAGTGGCTCTTTACATGGTATATTTTCGACCTTTCTAATGTTGGAATCGGACTCAGGGCGGTCGCTTTGCGGCGTATGGATCAGTCCTGAAGGACAGGCTTGCTTGGCCTGGGATCGAGGCAAAGGCCCTAGGGAGGTCCGGTCTGTCGCTTTTTCGCCATTCGTTTGGGCGTTGGAACGTTCGGTTGACGATCTCATCGTAGGGGCGGATGTATCCAATCTTTCGGGAGAGGCTCCTTTCAACCGGCTCGTTAGATTCGAGGATATCGAGGACTATAAGGATTTCATTAAGCAAAAGGGCCGATCGAACGCCATCGATTGGATACGGAATTTGGAGCAGCAGTTTCTTCTTTCCTGTGAAGGAAGATTGTATTCGGACATGCCATTCACTGAGCTTCGGCGGATGCAGTTGGATATCGAAACCGCTTGCTCGGAAGAAGGAGGGTTCAGCGATCCAAATCACCCGGATGATCGGATCATCGCCATTGGCTTGAAGCTCGGGCAAGACATCGAGGCGATTTCCTTGGATTCTTTTTCGGACGATTCAGAGAAGACTTTGCTTAAGTGCCTGAACGAGCGAATCGCTGAATGGGATCCAGATGTTATTGAAGGGCATAATATCTTCAAATTCGACTTGAACTACCTGAGGACACGAGCGAAACACCTGAAAGTGCCCATAAGTTGGGGGCGCTTTGGGCAGTCGGCTACTTTCAGAAAAAGCCGATTGAGGGTTGCGGAACGGTGGATCGACTATCCACGTTGCGATCTGCCGGGCCGAGCAGTTGTTGACACATTTCTCTTGACCCAGGTCTACGATGCTACGGCGAGAGAGCTGATGTCTTACGGTTTGAAGGATGTGGCCCGATTTCTCGGCATAACCCCTGAGGATGGGGGAGATCGTACTTACATTGATGGATCGAAGATCCAAGAAGCTTTTCTAAATGATCGAGAGCTTTTCCTCAAGTATTTAGAAGACGATTTGAGGGAGACGGAAGGGGTCGCGGACCGCTTGTTGCCAACATATTTCGAGCAGACCAAGACATTTCCGACAACCTTGCAGGAGGCCTGCTTAAAGGGGACTGCTAGCAAGGTAGACTTAGTGTTCCAGGAGAAATATTTCCATTTGAAAGCGGCCTGCCCAATGCCGGGGGAGTCGAGCCCTTTCGAAGGTGCTTATACGGCCAGCTTCAAGCAAGGGGTGTTTCAGAGAGTTCTGCATTTCGATGTTGCGTCGCTGTATCCAAGCATTCTGCTACTTATGGGACGCAATCCAGCAACCGATACAGAGGGTGTTTTCATACCTACGTTACGAAAGCTTAGAGATTATCGTTTGAAATACAAGAAGCTGGCGCAGGAGGCTGAAGATGAAAAAATGGCCTTAGAATACGATGCTCGTCAAAGCAGTTTCAAAATACTGATCAACTCGTTTTATGGATATCTAGGCTTTTCCGGGGCGCGGTTTGGGGATGCTGAATTGGCTTCTGAAGTAGCGGCGAAAGGCAGGGAAATTCTAAAATCGCTCATTGCTTATTTTGAGGAAGTCGGCTGTTCGCCCCTCGAGGCCGACACGGACGGGATCTATGTTGTGGCCCGCGATTATTTTGACGATGCCGATTCGCTCTTGGCAGATGCCCAGTCTCGTCTTCCCAAAGGAATCGAGCTGGAGTACGATGGCAGGTATGTATCCATGTTTTGCTACAAGGCGAAGAATTATGCTTTGTATGATGGTACACGTGTGACGATTAGAGGATCGGCGATGCGATCGCGGGGTCTAGAGCCTTTTCTTCGTTCGCTTACGCAATCGCTCATTTGGTATTTGCTTGGAGCATCTGAGAAAGACCCAGAAGTATTGGCCACGGAGATGGAGTCGAAGATCGAATCGGGTTCTTGTCCTATCGAGCTATTGGCAAAGTCGGAGATACTTAGCCAGAACCCGGAAGCCTATCGGAAAAAGATCGAATCGGGAGGCAAGCCCAGGCGAGCTTCTGCGGAAGTGGCCCTGCTCTTAGGGGGTCGCGTACGCATGGGTGATCGGGTATCGTATTACATTGGTCCGAAGGAAAAGGGCCAAACTGCAAATTGGCAGCGCGCCCAACCGGTAGAGTGGTTCGACAAAGAAGGATCCGCGTATGATTCCGGTTATTATCTAAAGAAGCTTGAGGATTGGCGGAAGCGTTACAGCCCTTTCCATGCGAAGTTAGGAGAAGATGGAGCTCAAAAAGAGCTTTTCCCCTGAGCTTGATTCAATCTTTTTTGGTCAGGAAGAAGACCAGTGGTGAGTTTGGATTTCCAGATGGATTGGAGATTGATTGCTTGTGGAAGCCCTTGGAATCGACGTTTACATACCAGTTTCGTAGAGCTTGAGTTTCCTCATATCCGCCCACGTGTCCTGGGTAGGCAACAATACTGAGAATGCCGCCGGAACTGAGTAGGGACAGCGACGAATGGAGGGCTTGGATTGTGGTTCCGGTTTCGGTCACTACCGATTTTTCTCCCTTAGGAAGGTAGCCGAGATTGAATACGATAGCCTTCGCCTTCGCATCCTTTGGAATGTTCTCTTGGACACGCGTATGGCAATCCTGAACGAGCGTAACCCAATTAGAGCAATCTGACTTAGCCAGTCTAGTGCGGGTAGAATCGATAGCTTGTTTTTGTATGTCGAACGCGTATACGTGTCCATTAGGGCCAACGGTATTAGCGAGCCATTGCGTATCATGGCCATTTCCGGTGGTGGCATCGATAGCGGTATCGCCTGGATTCAACCGCTCAAGAAGGTAGTCGCGGGCAATTTCAACGGCAATCCAACGTTTGCTCGTTTTCGGCTGGGCCTTCCAGAATCGATATGGAGACGACTCTTCGGGAAGAGGCGATCCGTTCCATATAGAATCGTGCAAGCCTTGGGCGAGTAGAGGGATTTGGGTGGCCCCTTTGCTTCCGAATCCGTTGAAAACGAAAACACTGTCTTCTTCTGGATGGCGACCCACTACCGGTTTTGCTCCAGGAATTGATGGTCTGATACCGGCGCCTACTTCTATCCATTTCCAATCATTTGGTAGGCGGTTATTTAGAAATGATTCCAGTTCGGTGATGCTATTGGAATCTGGAACTTCATCGAGTTCGTCCCAGGTGTAGGTGGCACCTACATGAATAGAACCGTCGTTTCGAGGTAGAAGGAAAAACCTATCTACTATGGCAGTATCTCGAAAATCGGCGTTCGTCTTGATCTTTCCGATTACGCCTTTGGCGGGTCGAAAGGGTATGAATGAAAGCCAAGGATTTTTGTTTGCAAGCCATCCGTCAGCGAAAATCGCTATGGGGGCTTGTATCGATTTCCAGGAAACCCCGTTGGACTCTATAGCAATACTCGAGTAGTCGAATTGATCGCTTATCAGATTGCCACGGTTTTGCAAATCCGTGTGGAGCTGACTAAGAAGATTGGGAATGTCGAGGTAACCGCCTCCCTTTATTCCAAAAAAGGAATCTGTGAGAAATGGCAATTTTGGTTTCGGAAAACTTAAATGATCGAGAATCCAGTGGCGATACGCCTTTAAATTGGATTTAGTTCTCCAGATTGACTGAGATTCTGGGTCGCCCAACAACCGCATGATTGAGCGAGGATAGAAGAAATTCGTTTCGAATTGCCGTGCCAGGTTTCTATAAGTCTCAATGGCGAAAGGTATCTGATTTTCAGCTTCCCAGACCAGATTTATGCGTCGGCCTCCGATTGGATTCATCAGTCCAGCCGCTACTTGAGAGCAATTGGAAAGGCCCGCTTTGTTGACCAGCAAGGGTTTCTTTCCGTTCTTGATGAAGGTCCAGGAAAGCAGGGTGCCAGCGAGGCCTCCGCCGAAAATGATGCAGTCGAATTTTCGGGCTACGCTTGCCATGATGTAGGTCGGTGAGAGATAAAGGCCATAAAATTGGTCCTTTCTAGATTTTCAATATCTAGAAAGGTTGTTGAGCCCAAGGCTATTGCATTCACATGCCATTAGAAAGAAGTCAGTTACAAACCAACCTTTACTTGGTCGGATTTATGGGCACGGGCAAGAGTGCGGTGGGGAGGACTGTGGCTCAGCGGCTTGGATACCAGTTTATAGATTCCGATCAAGCCATCGAAGAAAGCCAAGGGCGTAGGATCAAGGAGATATTCGAATCAGATGGAGAAGCTGCGTTTCGCAAAATGGAGAAGTTCTTCGTGGAAGAGGGGCATCCCAATCAAGATTGCGTCGTGTCATGCGGGGGCGGGTTGATCGTCCAACCAGGCATTTTGGATAAGATCCAATCGAAAGGTCCAGTCGTTTGCCTTTTGGCTGCCCCGCAAACTATTTTCGACCGAGTAAATGGCAGTAAAAAACGTCCGTTGCTCAACGTGGAGAGTCCTTTGGTGAAGATAGAGGAGCTTCTCAAAGAGCGAGAGCCGATATACCGAAAGGCGGGAACAGAGGTGCTGACGGATGGGCGGTCTATCGCGGATGTCGCCGCCCATGTTATTCGTATTTACAAGTCGGAAACCAAATCCTGGCAGCCGAAATGACTATCAAGGGACCGGCGAAAGAGTGGCTTCGCAAGGAACTGTTCGAAATCGGCTTCGATGAGGTTCTTTTTGCCGAGCTCGATCCGCCAATTCCAAATCGCCTTAACGATTGGGTAGGAAAGGGCTACCACGCCGATATGAACTGGTTCGCCCGTTCTCTGGATAAGCGAATCGATCCGAAGCGCGTATTGGACTCGGCCTGTTCGGCTATTATGCTAGGCACGAACTATTGGCCGACGGCATCTTCTGCCGCTCGGCAATCTCGGTGGGCAAAGTATTCATTGTATAAGGATTACCATGATACGATCTTGAAGGGACTAAAAAAGGCCGCATCGATTTTGGAAGCTAGTTTCGGTTTTAGCTCAATCGATTATCGTTACTATGTGGATACGGGCCCCTTTTTGGAGAGGGGTTGGGCGGCTGCTTCCGGTATGGGGTGGCAAGGGAAGAATGGAATGCTGATCTCCAAGAAGCACGGTAATTGGCTGTTGCTCAGCGCGATTATAGTAAGAAGAAGAATCGAGCGAGATCCCCCCTTAAAAAAGCGATTGGCTGATCAGGCCAATCATCTGGAGCTGGGAGCTCATTGCGGCAAGTGCGAGAGATGTATTAGTGCATGTCCTACAGACGCCATTGTTGAACCGGGAATCGTGGACTCGAGGAAATGCATATCCTATCATACAATCGAGAACAAGGGGGTGATCCCGCGTTGGATTCGGCCTGGGATAGGGCAAATGATATTCGGCTGCGATATTTGTTTGGATGTTTGTCCATGGAATCGGTTCGCGAATTCCGGTAGGCAGCTTCTATTAGAGAGCCGCTATGGAATACCGGATTTGACACTGTTGGACATTTTGAATATGAAGATCGATTACTTCTGGGACATTTTCAGAAAGTCTCCCATCAAGCGCCTGAAACTGAAAGGCTTGCTCCGTAACGCCTGTGTCGTGGCGGGGAATCTCGATTCTAATTCTGAATGGCTCGAGAGCCTTTCATCAGAATGGCGTTCTCCATTGAGAGAGGCGCTTCTCGCGCTTGTCTCGCATGAAGAGGTGATGGTTAGACCGCATGCAATCTGGGCGCTATTTCGATTATATGGGCGCGAGATAGGGCGAGATATAGAACCGTTACTGAATGGAGAGCAAAATGAGCTAGCGAAGGATGAATTCGATTGGTGGGAGCGCCGATAGGGGGCTTCCGAATCTGCTTAGGACATATTAATCAAACTCTTTGGCGAGTGTTTCTTTTATGATTCTCGGAGCTTTGATGGGTTGCCCGGATTGGTTAATGAAAGCGTGAACACTGTAGCCATCGGCGATTATTTGATCCTCTTTTTGAAGTTCGTAATCAATCTGGATCTTGGCGAACGGCCGTTCTTTGATGACGGAATTGATGGTCACGATATCGTCATAAGTCGCAGGCCTACGATAGTTCATTTTGATTTCCACGACTGGCAACATAATGCCCGACTCTTCGAGCTTGGCATAAGAAATCCCTCTTTCTTTCAGCAGATTGCCTCTCGCTATCTCTAGCCAAGGAAGGTAACTGGCATGATGAGCTATCCCCATCATGTCGGTTTCCGCGTAGCGAACTTCGATATCGGTTGAGCTGGTTATCATGATGCGGAAATATCTAAATACGTAGTATTATCTTAATTACGAAAGTTCAATGGGGTCGCAACGCATGGTCTCATATTCGAATAGCGTTTTAAACGCTTTATGCCAAGAGAATGAACGTGACCACGCGAGACCTTTGGCACCCATTTTTTCTCTCAAGTTTCCGTTTTCGATCAGTCGAGTGAGAGCTTTTGTCAAAGAAGGCTCATCTCCCGGATCGACTAGGATCCCATTTTCGCCATCGGAAACGGCATCTTCTACTCCTCCTACCCGATTTGCTATAATCGGCAAACCGTGAGCGGCGGCTTCCAGGTAGACGAGTCCAAATCCTTCGATACTGTTTCGATAGGGAATGCTGGTCATAGCAAAAAGGTCGGATTGAGCGTAGAGTTCCCGCAACCGATCATTGGTGACATCACCGTAGAATTTGATTCGGAATTCCGAGCCTTCAGCCAAAGCTCGAAGGCGGTCGCCGAATTCGTACTTATTG
>DKNL01000196.1 GCA_002474325.1 Opitutales bacterium UBA7389 | reverse complement strand
CGATTTGTGACGACGCAGTATCGGATCCTGTTCTTCTAGCAACGGATTTAGTGGACTGGCTCGTTAGCGAGGGAGTCGCTTTCCGGAACGCTCATCACATAGTCGGAGCCTTGGTTGCTAAAGCCGAAGAGTTGAAGGTTCCTCTTGACGCTGTCCCTGATCAAGTCTCAAATTGCATTCACCCCAAACTAAAGGGTTCCTGGCGCGAAGTCTTCGACTTGCAGAGGGCCTTCAAAATTAGGGAAGGCGTGGGTATGCCAGGGCCGAAGCAGATCCGCAAACAGTTGAATCGATGGAAAAGGCGATACGCTGATTGAGACGAAGATCTCAAGATGGGTAGAATCAAGGTATTACCGGATCAGGTCGCTAATCAGATAGCAGCTGGGGAAGTCGTGGAAAGGCCGGCTTCGATCGTAAAGGAACTGATCGAAAACAGTATCGACGCGGGCGCCAAATCGATCCGCGTGGAATTCAAGAAGAGTGGGGCCAATCTAATCCGGGTCGAGGACGATGGTTGCGGCATGGGCCAGGACGATGCTATTCTTTCTTTGGAGCGGCATGCTACCAGTAAGATTTCCAATGCTAAAGACCTGGATACTTTAACGTCGATGGGGTTTCGGGGTGAAGCCATTCCCTCTATTGCATCAGTATCTAAGTTTAAATTACAGAGCCGGGAAGTCGATTCTGAGTTTGGCACGGAGATCCTCGTTAACAGCGGCAAGCTTGTTTATTGCCGCGAATGCGGAATGCCCCCAGGAACACGCATTACGATTTCACAGCTTTTCAATTCAGTTCCAGCCCGTCGGAAGTTTCTTAAATCTGAAGCGACGGAATCTGCCCATATTGTCCAAACGAATAGGCTCTTTGCGGTCGCCCATCCGGAAATCTCTTTTTCACTACTAGATGGGAGTCGTTCCATTTTTCAGACACCTGCATGTTCCGGGCTAAAGGACCGAGTGAGCGAGATTTTCGGTAAAGGAACAGTTGGGCGATTGATTGAAATTGATGAGTTGGAAGGAGAACTGAGGATTTGGGGACTGATAGGAGCTCCTGGACACTCACGCTCCAGTCGGCACGAAATGCTGATATTCATCAATGGCCGCCCCGTCGAGAGCAGAACGCTGGGATACGCGCTCATCGAATCCTACTATGGCCATATCCCCAAGGGACGTTACCCATTGGCCTTTCTTTTTCTAGAGATTCCGCCTGCCCAAGTGGATGTCAATGTGCATCCGGCTAAGCGGGAAGTCCGCTTTAGGCAGGAGACGCTGATAAGAGGCTTTGCCGTTCGTTCGATACTGAAGGCTCTCCGTAGCTCGGTGGAAATTGCATCAGCCCCCGTTAATCTTAAATTGAGAAAACAGAAAACGGAATTCCAAGTGTGGGAAAACAAACCGCCGGCAAAGGAGAAAGCGCCCCTCATTGACGTGAAATCACCCTCTGCCGAGGGGGCACTGAAAAGTACTCGACCCAGTGATCAGATTGATGAAAGGGTTTCCGTTGCAAGTTCAACATCGAGAGGCTTAAATCAAGAAGGTGTAGAAACGCCACAGCCTCCAACACCAAGCCCAAAAGGCTCGAGACTCTGGAAATTTATTGGTTGGGGTAAATCGGATTACGCCCTTTTTGATACTGATAGCGGTATAGTTATATTGGATACTTTTTCCACCCAGAGAAGGGTTGTATTTGAGAGGATGCTAAACGAGTTCTCAAATCGGTGCGTAGCGATTCAATCCCTATTGCTGCCAGTCCCAGTTGAATTGGACCCTGTTTCGGCCGCGGTCCTCATCGATAATGCGGAAATGTTAGAGAGTTTCGGAATGTCTGCCCAACTTTTCGGCAGGAATTTCTTCAGGATCGAGGGCATTCCCAGTTGGCTGCCAGAAGGAGAAGCGGAATCGTATCTAAGAGATATCGTTGCGTTGCTGCGAAAGGGAGGCCTCAGCGACAAGAATCGTTCGTCCAATGCTGAGGCTATGGCCTTGAAGTCCGTTTCTCGGTTTCTTGTTGGGAGAGAAGAGCTCTCGGAGCCGGAGCTTCAAAACTTGATAGACCAGCTTTTCGAAACCAGTAACCCTCTAGCTGAACCAGAAGGGCGACCCACTTTTATCGAGATTTCGTCCAGCGAATTGCGTCGCCGATTTCATCGTGACCGCTGAGGGGGACGCGACCCCCACTATTGCAACCATTTTTAAAGGGATTTCCCAAAATTTCAGCGTCTGGAAAAGCGTTTCACACCGAATTCAGGAAAGGCTTGTATATCTCGGTTAGATTCCTATCCGCTCACTGGCAATTAACCAAGTTGCAAACCACTACATGATGACCACGACTCTGAAGAAGAAAGCTGCGACAAAGCGGCAGACCAAGAAGGCAAAGACAGACACTGAACAATCGATGAAGGTGGCGATCCTAGAGCATCTTAAACTAACGCTCGCTCATGATCCATCGCAAGCCACCATACATGACTGGTGGCATTGCCTGTCCTTGGCGGTCCGCGACCGGCTGGTCACTGATATGATCAAGACCCAGGCGACACACTTTACGACGAAGACTCGTCGCGTTTACTACTTGTCGATGGAGTACTTAATGGGACGCATGTTGATCAACAACATGCGTAACGTTGGTGTCTATGATGAAGCTCGGGAAGCCATTGAATCTCTGGGTTTGGATTGGGATGAGATCATCGAGGAAGAAGTCGATATGGGCTTGGGGAATGGTGGCTTGGGTCGCTTAGCCGCTTGCTTTCTGGATTCATTAGCGACCATGGACCTGCCTGCTGTTGGTTACGGTATCTATTATGAATTTGGGCTTTTTAAACAGGAGTTCGTAAACGGCCACCAAATCGAACATCCTGACAATTGGAGGAAGTTTGGGACGCCTTGGGAAATCGTTCGACCGGAGTATACGCAGGTAATTAAGATATACGGCCGGGTGGAACAAGTATTCGATCGTAATGGAGACTCTCGTGAGGAATGGGTGGATACAAAGGAAATTGAGGGCGTCCCCTACGATATCCCGATTGCTGGATACGATACGGGTACAGTTAACTTCCTTAGACTGTGGTCGTCAAGAGCTTCAGAGGATTTTGATTTGGATGAGTTTAACCGTGGCGGCTACGTTGAAGCGGTTCGGGAGAAAGCTATAGGAGAAACGATCTCCAAAGTGCTTTATCCAAACGACAAGACCGAAAACGGGAAGGAGCTCCGGCTTGTTCAGCAATACTTCTTCGTTACTTGCTCGCTGCACGACATCATTCGCCGCTTCCGTGCATCCTTCGATGATTGGGAAGATTTTCCCACAAAGGTAGCAATTCAGCTGAACGATACGCATCCAGCGGTCGCAGTTATCGAGTTAATGCGGATACTCGTGGACGAAGAGTCGCTGGATTGGAGTTACGCTTGGAGTTTGATTACCCGTACATTCGCTTACACAAACCATACGTTGCTTCCCGAAGCTTTGGAGAGATGGAGCGTGCCGCTTTTCGAAAAAGTCCTACCTCGTCACTTGAGTATCATCTACGAAATCAACAGCCGCTTTATGGAAGTGGTTGAGGAGAAATGGCCAGATGACAATCGAGCGAAGCGCGAGCTGTCGATTATCGAAGAGTGTCATCCAAAAATGGTACGCATGGCGCATTTGGCTGTAGTAGCGAGTCACACGGTAAATGGAGTTGCGGCGATTCACTCGGAGTTGCTCAAGACGCGGCTGTTCCCCATGTTCGACAAACTCTATCCTAAGAAGTTCATGAACATGACTAATGGCATCACCCCGCGCCGGTGGCTCTTGGCTTGCAATCGGGACTTGTCGGCCCTGATCAGCTCGAAAATTGGCGAAGGTTGGGCCAAGAATCTGGATGAACTGAAAAAGCTGGAAAAGTTTGCCGACGACAAGGCTTTCCAGAAAGCGTATATGAATGTCAAATACGCTAACAAACAGGCGCTCGCGAAGATTATCAAGCGAGAGTGCGGGCTCGAAGTAGATCCAAAGGCTCTATTCGACGTGCAGATCAAGCGATTGCACGAGTACAAGCGTCAGCACTTGAACCTGCTTCATATACTCCATTTGTATCGGAGTCTTCTCCATTATCCAACCATGGAAATCGCTCCTCGCGTATTCATTTTCGGCGCCAAAGCTGCTCCCGGATACCATCTAGCGAAAACAATCATAAAGGCGATAAACGCGGTCGGAGAAGTCATCAACAATGATGAACGTATTAAAGGAAAGCTAAAGATCGTTTTCCTTCCTAACTATAGCGTTTCATTGGCTGCCAGGATCATTCCCGCTTCCGATCTTTCAGAGCAAATATCGACCGCTGGAAAAGAGGCTTCTGGGACTGGAAATATGAAATTGGCTCTCAACGGATCGCTTACAATTGGCACCTTGGATGGAGCCAATATAGAGATTAAAGAAGAAGTGGGTGACGATAACATTTTTATTTTCGGAATGGGGGTCGAGGAAGTAGCCGAGTTAGACGCTAATGGCTATAATCCGAAAGAGTATTACTATGGCAACGAAAGTCTCAGGACGGTAATTGATTGGTTGGGCTCCAACTATTTTTCCTATGGCGAACCTGGAGCTTTGAAACCGCTACGGGATAGCTTATTAGACGGAGGCGACCCCTACAAGGCTTTAGCCGATTTCGAAGCTTACTGTGAGTGTCAGGAGCGGGTGGACGAAGCTTTTCGCGACAAGACAAGATGGGCCCGGATGGCCATTTTGAATACGGCGCGCGTAGGCAAGTTCTCTTCCGATCGAACCATCAGCGAATACGCCAAGGAAATTTGGAAGCTCAAAGCTGTTCGAGTAAAGTAGGGATTCGGGATTTTGGCCGCTATCTAGTTCTCCCAAACTGATACCCACTAGAATCTGATTCGAGCCGTTACCGGATAGTGATCGGAGGGGTATTGCCCGTTCACGTTATCTCGCACGATAGCGGCGTCGAGTATTTCCATACTTGAATCGGCGAATACATAGTCGATTTTTTCTCCATCGGTTTTTCCGATCCAGGCACCAAAAGTCCCCACTTCGCTTGCATCTGGGTTGATCGCCCGAAATGTATCCACAAGTTGGGCTTTACCTGTTTGGGCAGATAGGATCTTGATGGGCGTGGTGTCCTCGCCTGCATTGAGGTCTCCCAGTAACAGAAAGGGGGCCTTTGAACGTTTCCGACTAGCGATATGCTCCGCCACGAAACGGGCACTGCTCTTGCGCGATTCTTCGGATCGGTGATCGAAATGGGTATTGTAAACGTAGAATTCCTTATCGATCTCCTTGGCTCGAAACAGGGCCCAGGTACAGATGCGGAATAAGGTGTTCCCCCAGGATGAGGAGGCTTTCTCTGGCGTGTCTGATAGCCAAAAAGTATCGTGTTCTAGCAATTCGAAATGCTCTGTAGGGTAAAGAATAGCAGTGTATTCACCAGTACCGTCCACCTCTCGAGCAATTCCAACCGAAGCATAGGACGGTATCTCCTCCAGAATTTGCTCTAGCTGAAACTCGAGGGCTTCCTGCAATCCCACGATTGCGGGCGTATGGGTTTTGATTATCTCGAAAACGAGATGGTAGCGATTGTCCCAATGATTTTCGCCATCCTTTGCTAAACCGTGTCGGATGTTGAATGACATAACATCGATTTCTAATCGATGATTTTCCACAGTTTTGCAGCCTGCCAGAACAATTAAGAGATTCGCTATGATTAAAAGGTTTCGTGGGCTCGGCATTCCAGCAGGTTGTATGGTTGTTCGAGAAATTTGACTAAATCGACTTTGCATGGATAGCAAGTCTCGCTACCAATCTAAGAGAAATTGGGAATGGCGATCGTCTGGAACTGATAATTTTTGATTCATTATACCAATGATTAAATCGTCGACATGCTCGGGCCACATCCTACAAATTTATGGGTGCTAACTATTTAAGTGGGAAAATAACGCCTTTACTCGTCCCTTTGAGAACGCTTCACCTAATATTCCTAGCGGGAGCTCTTTCCGCCACCTTACCAGCTCTTGGCCAAGTCATAGTCGATTCTAACCGATTCGATAAAGCGATCGAGTCTTTCGAAGCAGCCGATGGCAAGGCTATGCCTGGCAAAGGGAAGGTGCTATTTCTGGGAAGCTCATCCATTCGCCGCTGGGACACGGCTGCTGCGTTTGAGGGCATCGATTCGATTAACCGAGGTTTCGGTGGCTCACAAACTTCGGACTGCATTTATTTTTTCGATAGAATTGTCACACCTTATGAACCGAGTGTGATCGTATTCTACGAGGGTGATAATGACATCTCCGCGGGTAAAACGGTCGAGCAGGTTTTCAACGATTTTCAGACCTTCAACTCCTTGGTTCGGGAGAAGCTGCCAGAAACAAAGATCGTCTACATACCCATTAAGCCCAGTATAAAAAGGGCCCAGCTCTGGCCCTTAATGCACTTAGTGAACCAATTGATTTATGTCCGCAGCCAAAAGAGTCGCCACCTCTATTACGCGGACATCGCTACCCCAATGCTAACTACTGGAATGCCTCCAAACGAATCCCTTTTTGCAGAAGATGGGCTTCATTTGAGCGACGAAGGAAACGCATTGTGGGCGAGCATAATCCGACCGGTGCTTGAGAAGGCACTTTCAGGTGATTAAGGTATCAGTTTGTTTTATGCTCAGCTAACAGCGTTGAATAATTTGGGAAATGCTTGGACACGGGCAAAAACATTGCCCTGCTAGAGAATCTGCTACAAACGGACAGCGCTCTTGCTCCGTACGTTTTAACGGCTCACGTAAAGGATATGGGGTAAGGGAGTACTCGGGCGGCTTTTTGCTTTCGGAATAGCCTTTGGGAAGAGGATTTCTCGACTTGGATCGCATCTTTGGTCCATGCTAGAACGAGAATTCCGAAGTCCAGTGCTATTTGAAAATGATCCCCCGCGACCCTCTTGAGATTCCTTGCCTGACTCACTATTACTGGGGTACCTTCCAAGGCGTAGGACCCCGACAGCTAGCGAGGATCTTGCTGATAATGAGGGCGAATAGAATTGATTGATCGCCTCCAAAGTTCTCAAATAGCCATGTTAACGACTAACTCGCCTAGGAGGAGCTACAATATCAGACTCTGCCTGAAACATGCAGGAAAATGCCTGCGGTTGACTGGCTAAAACTGAGAAAGCTCACCCTAAAAGGTTAATCTGCGAGTTTTCTAAGTGTGGCGGCTCAATCTCCGAGTGGCTAATAGGAAGTCGGCTGCTACCAAACTTGACAAATCGATTCAGTGTGGACGAGAGCAAAGACTCCTTTCGTTTTTTGTTGATAGGAAGATCATCACTATCAGCATGTTTCGCTACACGATTCCTCCTCGTAGTCGAGGAGCTCTCAACTCGAACCTTGGCCTAGTTACCTATGCTTCCCTCCGTTTTCGCCACTGTTAATTCCGCCCTATGGCCTTTCACCGTGCTCTTGATGGGGATCCTTTTTGTGGTCTTAGCCATCGCCGTTTTCCGGATACACGCCTTTCTGTCACTAATATTGGCTTCCGTAATTGTAGGCGGTCTGGCGACTTCCTTGCCGGGAGCCGAAGGAGGCAACCAGATTGTGACCGCGATCGGCCTAACCATGACAGAATTCGGGGCTACCGCCGGAAAGATAGCCTGGGTTATAGCGTTGGCGGCGATCATCGGCGTCTGTTTGATGGAGAGCGGGGCTGCTGACCGGATTGTACGTGGAATGGTGCGTACACTTGGCGAATCCAGAGCTGGAGTCGCGATGGTCATTTGTTCTTTCATTCTCAGTATACCCGTCTTCTTTGACACCGTTTTCTTCCTTCTAATTCCCCTTGCTCAAGCGCTCGCTTTTCGCCTGGGCAGACATTATCTCTATTTTGTAATGGCTACTTGTAGTGGAGGCGCCATTACCCATGGACTGGTTCCACCCACCCCTGGTCCACTGGTGATGGTGGAAGCCTTGGACCTAAATCTCGGGTTTACAATTGTGGCTGGTTTCGCACTCGGTATCATTCCAGCAATTTCTGGACTTTACTACGGCAAATGGATCGATAAACGCATGCCGATCACTGTTCGAGAAAGTCCGGGTATTAAGATCGCCGATATCGAAGCCATTGTGGCTAAAGACGACAAGGACTTGCCGCCTTTCTTCATGTCCATGCTACCTGTGGTGCTTCCAGTTATCCTTATCGCATTCGCTTCTTTTCTGGCGATCTGGACTACCGAAGGGGCATTCTACCGGGTTATCGAGATTCTTGGAAACAAGAATGTAGCTATGTTCATCGGCACGGTTATCGCTCTATACCTTCTAGCCAAGCAACGCCGCTTCAGTGTCAAGCATTTGGGAAACGCGATGGAAGGACCTCTCGGTACAGCCGGCACGATCATTTTGATAACTTCGGCCGGTGGTGCTTTCGGAGCCATGATTCGACATGCAGGGGTGGGGGATGCGATCTCGGCGATTTCCGAAGGGAGTGGATTCTCTCTTATCATTCTCGCTTGGCTCGTGGCCGCAATACTGAAGGTAGCGCAAGGATCCGGCACGGTCTCCATGATCACCACCTCCGGGATCGTTGCG
>DKNL01000017.1 GCA_002474325.1 Opitutales bacterium UBA7389 | reverse complement strand
TCCAGTTCGCTAGCGATAGGTGCCGCATATTGGACCCGAGAAACCGTGTCGGTCGACGTACCCAAACTTTCCGCGACAATCGCTGTTTGGCTCGCATATGGTGTTCTGCTTCTGCTACGACTTCGCCAGTTCCTCTCATACAAGCACTTCTCTTGGGCCTGCATCGGCATATTCGCAGCAGCAATACTATCTCTTGGACCCGTTGATAGTTCTACAACCGAGGAAGTGAGCTCAAACCAATACATTCCGCTTTCTGCTAGGCAATGAGCTTTCATCATGGAGAACTCCTGCTTATCACCGTCAACCATGAGACCGTGTCCATGGAGGACCGAGAGCGTTATTCGCTCGATGAAAAACAGGTGCAATCGCTCTACCAGCGATTGCACCAATCTCCCGAGATCGAGGAGTCGCTCATCCTGAATACCTGCAATCGATTCGAGCTTTACACAAAGACTAGAAATACTCGAAGCGGCATCTCTATTGTTTATCAAGCCCTCCATGATTTCTACAAGATCGGTCCTAAGGAAATAGAGACTCACGCATCGACTCGATATGGTCCAGCAGCCATAAAACACCTGATCGAGGTCTCCGCGGGGCTTAGATCTCAAATTACTGGCGAGGCGGAAATATTCGGTCAGGTAAAGGAAGCCTATGCACTGTCTCAGAATCTCGGATACGCGGGAAAACTGATCAACCGAATGGTTCAGAAAGGTTTCCAAGCAGTCAAATTGATCCGAAATTCGACCCCCATCGGCGAAGGCCAGATCAATATCTCGAATGTCGCGGTAAATCTATCTATGAAGATTTTCGGTGCCCTCCACAATACCAGCGTATTAATTATCGGTACGGGAGAAATCGGAGAGAAAACGGCGAAAGCGTTGCGGAGCCGTGGAGCCAGTGATTTCGGTATCGCCAGTCACTCCACAGAAAGAGCCGAGATTGCCGCTCATAGATGGGGAGGCTCCCCTAGGAATCTCGCAGATATACTTTCCTACCTAAACGAGTACGACATCGTCATATCATCGACAGATACGGATAGACCGATCCTAGATGCACAAAATCTAAGCGAAATCGCAGGAGCTCGTAAAAACCAAGCTATATTCTTGATCGATTTAGGAATGCCTCGGAATTTCGATCCCTCATGCGAGGAGATGGAAGACATCTACCTCTACAATCTCGATGACCTCGCCGAGATTGCAGATGCTAACCTAAAAGAACGGAAGGCAGCCATTAAGCGTGGTGAAGAGATCGCCGATCGGAAATCGGTCTATATATGGGAGACGCTGGAAAGCCGCGGCCTCGTTAATTTCTAATAATCCGATTCGACTCGCTTAGGTAGATAGCCTTTAGATTAATATCCAGGCCTTTGCGATTTAGAGAACTCTGAAGAGTCTCCCTCTTACTTACCTTGCCTTCCTTAACCAGACGGAATACATTTACGAGGAACCTGCGGGCCTTCTCTAGGAAGGAAGCGAAATCGACTTGTCCTTCCATTTCCCAGATTTCGCGGAAATTGATCGGCAAACCTTCCTCTACAAATTCCAAGGCATCATCTCCATCGATCGGAGGTATATCCATTTCTTCCAAACCTTAATTAATCCGGAACATCCCTGGCTTATTGGACGCGGGAACGATACCGCTCGTGCCATTTTGCACGACAAGCAACAGTAGTTGATTGAATATTTCTATAAATATGGGGTCAGTTTTACTGAGTTTTGATAATTCTCATGCGAGAATGGCTTAAAGATTGACCGGCTATTTAAATCGTCTTGGAACTCGAAACCTTCAACATAAACTGCACATAAAAATGATTAATACCCGTTTCACAGGATCCATCACCGCCATGGCCACGCCATTCAATGCGGATGGCTCCCTGTCAGTTTCCAACCTCGCGGCGTTCGTCAATCGGCAGATTGAAGGCGGCATCAACGGTCTACTGCCCATGGGAACAACCGGAGAGTCCCCAACTCTCAACCACGAGGAACATGGCGAAGTCATTGAAATTGTAGTAAACGAAGCAGATAGACGCGTTCCTGTAATAGCTGGAGCCGGCTCGAATTCCACTCGAGAGGCCATCGCTATGACAAAACACGCCGACCAGGCCGGAGCAGACGGCACCCTTCACGTAACTGGCTACTACAATAAGCCCACGCAGGAAGGGATTTTTCAGCATTTTTCTGCCATCGCCCAAGAAACGGACAAGCCAATCATACTCTATTCTATTCCTGGGCGCTGCATCGTCGACATTGCCTTGACCACGGTTGAACGATTGGTAGCGAAGCACGCTAATATTCGCCATATCAAGGAATCTGGAGGGGAAGTAAGCCGCGTCGATGAATTGAAACAATCGCTTGGCGACGAAATCACCGTCCTAAGCGGTGACGATGGCCTAACATTGCCCTTCATCACATCGGGCGCGGAAGGCGTCATTTCTGTAGCGTCGAACCTATTCCCAACGGAGGTCACGGAACTGGCCAGATCAGCTATATCTGGCGATCTGAAGACCGCCTCCAGCCTCCACTACTCGCTGTATCCGCTATTTCGCGACCTTTTTATCGAGCCAAGCCCCGTGCCTGTAAAAGCGTGCCTCAAAAAGCTTGGGTACTTCGCAACAGATCGAGTTCGATTACCTTTGTGCGAAATGAGCGAAGAAAATCTACCCATCGTCCTAGATTCTCTTCAACAGGTTACCGACAACCTGAAGTCGATCAACGCTGTCCCCACTGCCTGAAATGAGCCTTAATATCTGTATAAACGGCTACAAAGGCCGTATGGGAAATGCTATAGCAGAAACCGCCACGGAATCGGGTCACAAAATCTCCGGCAACGTCGATATCGGCGATAATCTCGAGGAGGCGTTGGCCAAGAGCGATCTGGTCATCGATTTTTCCTTAAACAACGTAACGCGATCCGTATTCGAAACGGCGGCCAAGCTGGGAAAGCCTATCGTTTGCGGCACCACCGGCCATACCCAGAAAGATCGTGTCGATCTTCTAAAGATAGCCGAGCCTGTTCCTATTGTGTGGGCAGGAAACTTTTCGATCGGGGTCAATCTGCTCTGCTACCTTACCGAGCGAGCCGCCGATATACTCCCGCTTTACTACAACGCGGAAATCGTCGAGATGCATCACCGCATGAAGAAGGATGCTCCAAGCGGTACGGCTCTAATGCTGGCGGAATCCATCCTCGGACCGAGAAATCTGAGCTATGACGATTTACGCCATGGTCGCGAGGGAGTTCCTGGAGAAAGAGGTGAACGCGAAGTGGGAATGCACTCATTACGAGGTGGCGATGTCGTGGGCGATCACACCGCGATCTTCGCGGATATTGGAGAGCGCATAGAACTTACGCACAAAGCTTCCAGCCGAACGATCTTCTCGCACGGCGCTATCCGAGCCGCCGAATGGATTGTTGGCAAACCCCCTGGAATCTATTCTATCCGCGACGTTCTTGGCCTTAAATAAGGATGATCGTCCTGATCGAAGGTAAACTGATAAAAGCAACCCCCCTCTCGGCAATCATTTCCGCTGGGGGTATCGGCTATTCCGTAAGTATTCCCATAACGACTGCGGAAAAACTACCGACAAACGGCGAGTCAGTTCGCTTGCACACGCGGGCCGTATACCGGGAAGATTCTCAAGCTCTTTACGGTTTTTGGGAAGAAACTGAACGGGATTTCTTCACTCTGGTAATTGAGAAGGTCTCCGGCGTCGGGCCCAAGGTCGCTATCAGCCTTATGAGCAAGCTGCCGCTCAGTAGCCTAATCTCTGCGATATCAGCCGAGGATGCCAACCTTCTTGCCAAAACACCGGGAATTGGGAAGAAAACCGCTGAACGCATAATCATCGAGCTCAAGGACAAGCTAGCCGAATTCAACGCATTCGCTAAAAGCCCAGACATTTCTCCAACTCGCACCTCAAAACCGGATTCTTCCACATACAGCCATTCAAAGAGAGAGGATGCTGTACTCGCGCTTCAGACTCTGGGCTACAAAAGAACGGAGGCAGAGAAAGCGATTTCCAAAGCGATCGAAATTGAAGGAGCCAACGTGAGCACTGAGGCTCTCATAAAAGCGGCCCTTGGCTAGTGGCTAATCTTTGAAGAGAAGGCTATAGACTCCCGCTTCAAATTCAATCCGACTGACAGCCGTTAAGTTCGGAGGGAATTCACTTACAGGCGGGACATCGAAAACTTGGCTTTTGTCGATCGATTCCCCAAAACCAGGCCTCAGCAAGCGTCCCATTCCATCTCGTGAAAATATTCCAATCGACCCGAGGAAATCCCCCTGATGGATCCTAAGCCGCAAGCGGTTCTCCGCAAACCGAACCTGATTGATATCGATTCTCGAACCAGTAGAGGACCCAAATGGCTGAAGCACCAACCGATTCGCTGCGCTATTTCCTGAAACAGCCAAAACCTCGGTTGCCGCAAATTCAGGAAATCGCTTGGTCGCCTTTTCGGTCGACTGAACAGCGACCGTTTCCTCACCGCCGCCTATAAGCGGCACGAGATTTCGTCCAGCCATAGCCAGCAAAGCAAAAGCGGCAGCGAGCCCGACAAACGCGTAGATAAACTGTCCAACTGCACGATGGCTGACTCGCTTTCCATTCAGTTCGTTCCTCATACGTGAGCACGCCTTGTGGATACGACAATATTCGATAAACAACTCCTGACGCTTAAGATCCCGCTCTACATCGGAGATTAGCTCGGTCAATTCAGCAGAGCTAATCTCGTCGTCTAAATAAAGGTTTAGAAGTTCTTTAAAACGTTCGATTTTCATTCAGATCTACAAGAGCTCGTTTCCTAGTTTCTCGCGTAGCGCCTCTCTCGCTCTAGCGATACGGCTCTTCACAGTGCCAATGCTAATCTCAAGCATATTGGCGATCTCTTCGTAGGATAGGCTCTTAACATTTCTCAAAATCAATACTTCACGATGCTTGTCGTTCAATAACACCATGGCCTCGGCAACGCGCTCCTGAAACTCGTTGGTGATAGCAACATCCTGCGGCGTTTCGATATCAGCTTCGAAGATCTCGGCGAGAGTCGTATTCGAGTCTTCACCCACGTTCATGTCGAACGAAACGGATTTATCGCGCTTTCGTCTCCACCAATACCAGTACCGGTTTCGAGCTAGATTCGTTGCGATCTGATAAAGCCATGTTGAAAAGCTA
>DKNL01000127.1:4535-5380 GCA_002474325.1 Opitutales bacterium UBA7389 | reverse complement strand
CCTCCGCCAACAATTACTATCTTCAGGCTGGATGAATCATCTGTTTCAGTTGTATCCAAAATTTGCTATAATCCAGGTTTGAGATTGTAATGGTATTTATTCAGAAAAGGCGTGGCAACAGTCGACCAGTCTTCATTTGGTAGTCTGGATAGTCTTCGAACATTTCGATCAAAAGTGTCTCTTCGCGGTTGGCTTTGAAATGTAGAAGCGCCATGAGAATGAAGGCCACGGCCAGATGGATGGGGCTTTCTTTGATGGTTGCCCAGGCGATGGCAGTTAAAGGGAGCCCCGTATAAATTGGGTGATGAATGTACTTGTAGGCTCCTGATGTGCTAAGCTTAGACTCTTTCTTGGGAGAGGGAAATGGGGAAAGATTTCGGTTTAGCTGTAATGCGGCAAGGCTCATCAGAGCCATTCGAAAGAAAAAGACCCCGATAGCCATCCCGTTTAAAAAAACCGAATTTTCGAAAAACCTCTGGCCTGGGGTCAACAAGTAAACGCCGATCAACAGGAGTTGGGTGATTACGTAGGCAGTTCCTTTGCGATCAGCTTCCATGGCAAGTGTTTAAGAATTCTAGTACCTTCACCTAGCATTGGTGGAAAGAAGATTCCGGATGACCGGTAAGGCCGGATTGATTGCCGCTTAGACTTCAGAGGATATCAAACCTGAATCGCGATTCGGTTAAGGTAATTTTAGAGCTTATGGCGTACGCAATTTGTCCATCTTGCCATGGCCAGTATCTGACGGCTGAAAGCTATCAGGATTAATCTGACGGAAGCATCTACAAAACGCGGCAGGTATGGCGGAGTTGTCCTCGTTGCGGGGGATCGATCGGACCTGCAGC
>DKNL01000127.1:0-4150 GCA_002474325.1 Opitutales bacterium UBA7389 | reverse complement strand
AGCGTATTCAGAAATTCAGTTTTCGTTAGTGGCCTATCGCTAGTGAGCAGTTGGAATGCTCCAGCAGGTATTTGCGTGACATTGCAAGAGAACTAATCGAATTTCTAGGCGACTCAGTTCCCTATGAAGAATCAAATTGCCAAATCATTGTTGAGTGGAATCGCGCTTTCTGCATTCCTTTCGGTTAGTTCAATCGCTGCCGACAGCGGCAACTGGCTCAATTGGCGCGGGCCTACTCATAACGGGTTGGCGGAATCGGGGCAAAATCCTCCCATCAAATTTTCGGAAAATAAGAATCTAAAGTGGAAAGCCGCAGTTCCGGGCAGAGGCCACTCATCACCGATCGTAGTGGGCGATCGCGTTTTTCTGACAACTGCTCGTGAGGATGAAGGAACGCAATCAATCCTTTGTTACTCGTTTGATTCTGGTGAATTGCTTTGGGAGAACATCGTTTTGGAAGGGATGCTTCCCGCCCAAATCCACCGTAAGAACACACATGCATCGCCAAGTGTGGTCAGCGATGGGGAGCGGATTTTCGCCGTGTTTTTCGTCAAAAGCGAACGACTGAGGTTATTCTCGATGGACCTAGACGGCAATGAGTTGTGGCAAGTTGACGTTGGACGGTTCTATCCGGAGGAGCGTTTTGGCTATGGTACATCGCCGTTGGTTGCCGCTGGAAATGTTATCGTAGCGGCTGAAAGCCAAGGCGATGGTTATATAGTATCCTACGATATCAAGACAGGCAAAGAGGTGTGGCGTACGGTTCGTGTAGCGACGCGTTCTTCGCACGGGACTCATGTCTTGGCGGAGATTCAAGGAACAGAGCAAGTGTTGCTTAATGGGGCGGACCGAGTGGCTGCTTATAATCCATCAAGCGGTCGTGAGATTTGGTCCGTGGAGGGAGGCGATCCGCTAATCGCTAACTCGGTCGTTTGGAAGGACGACGTCGTCTTTGCATCAGGTGGTTACCCTGGACGGGAAACTTGGGCAGTCGATGTGAAAGCGGGCAAAGCGAAATGGACTACTCAGGTCAAATGCTACGAGCAATCGATGATAGTAGTTGGCGATTATTTATATGGGGTGGCCGAGAGAGGCGTAGTTCATTGCTGGGATGCGGAGAATGGTGAAGTTTTATGGCGAGATCGCCTGCCGAAAGAGCCCGAAAGTGCCTCTCTGATCTATGCAGGTGGGCATTTGTATCATGCAAATGAGGCAGGGCAGATTTTCGTTATTAAACCCGAGCCTGGAAAAATGGAACTGGTCGCTGAGAACCAGTTGGGCGAAGAGATTTTCGCTACTCCAGCGATTTGCCGAGATACGATTCTGATTCGTTCTGCTAAGTACGATGAAGAAATTCGAAGCGAAACGCTGTATGCAATCGGATTCTGAATAAGGTTGTTCACCAGGCTTGCCTGTAGAGATCGACGATTTCGCTTTGGCTGGGTACTCGCGGATTATTCGCGGGGCTACCGGAAGCAATGGCATCGCTAGCCATCTTTTCGACCTGCTGGTCAAAAGTTTCCTGAATAACATTTTTGCACTGGGAAAGCCGGGGGAGTTCGAGAAACTCATTAAGCTCTTGCAAGTAGTTGGGAAGGGCTCGACAGGCATCTTGGTCAGAAGTGATTTGGCTAGCACATCCGAGAGCTCGGGCCACATCCGCATATCGTTCGGTAGCGGATTCCCAAGAGAAGGCGGTTACCGTTGGGAGAAGAATCGCGTTTGAAAGTCCGTGAGGAAGGTGGAAGACCGCCCCAATCGGGCGACTCATACCGTGAACGAGGCATACGCTGCTGTTAGAGAAGGCTAAGCCTCCTTGGCACGCGGCTAGCATCATCCCCTCGCGAGCTATCCTATCCTCGCCATTGCTCCAGGCGGTTCGCAAATGCTCTCCCACAAGTTTTATACACGAAAGGGCTAGGGGGTTGGTCATCACGTTCCGTTTTTTGGATACGTATGCTTCGATTCCATGGGTCAGTGTATCTACTCCAACAGCGGCAGTAAGCCCCTTGGGCATGGAAAGGGATAGTTCGTAATCGACAATCGCCGCCCGTGGAAGCAGCGGGGCGCTCAGCATCATCATTTTGACGTCGCGATCCGTGTCCGTAATAACTGCGACTTTGGTGGCTTCGCTGCCAGTGCCTGCCGTTGTCGGTACGGCGATTAGAGGGACCCCCGGTTGGCGGATTTTATGCAGCCCCATGTACTCAGAGAGCGGTCCTTCGTTCGCTTGCCTAACTGCGATCACTTTAGCGGTATCGATCGGAGATC
This sequence comes from Opitutales bacterium UBA7389, assembly GCA_002474325.1. GTDB lineage: Bacteria > Verrucomicrobiota > Verrucomicrobiia > Opitutales > Opitutaceae > Pelagisphaera. The sequence continues at coordinate 1,879 of DKNL01000127.1, read as the reverse complement.
CTCCACCGACGGCGACGACGAAATCGGCTTCGTGCTGGCGTAAAGCGAGCACACCTTCGGCAACGTTTCGATCCGTGGGGTCCGGCTGAACATCGACGAAGCGATGTACGTCGCAGCCGGCGTCGGTAAGGATTCCGGTGATCTCATCGGCGATTCCCAGTTCTACGATACCAACATCTGTTACCAGTAGCACCCGTTTTGCTCGAAGCTCTTGGGCCAGATTCCCGAGCTGGCGTCGGGAACCGCCACCGGTGAGGATGGTAGCTGGAGCGTCAAATCTAGATGTCAGCAGGGGATCAGGCATGATTGGAAGAAGATTCTGCCCTCTGCCCAGTGATAGGCAATCGCTATTGGAGAGTTGGTTGCATGTTCCACTTTGAATGCCTCGAAGCTTGCCTCGTGATATCGATCTCGTAAGGCATCTTAAGGGTCGATGAAAGGTAGCGAAGGAGATGAGTACGATTGCGAAAATTGCGGAGCCTGCTGTCGCTGCTACCCGATTTTCGCCCAAGAAAGCGATTCGGCCCGGGAACCCCGTATTCGGGAAGAGGGTGTCCGCTGCGACGATTTTCTCGGGGAGGAGGGGAATGTTGCCTATCGTCTGTTTCCCTTGTTCAGAAAGGAAGCCTGCGTCTTTCTAAAGGAAGATCAGCTTTGCCGCATATATGATACTCGGCCTGATGCCTGCCGAAGATTTGAGCCCGGCGGAGAGCAATGCCGGGAGGCTCGACGTCGGGATGAAAAATGAAGGCTAGTCTCTGCGACGCTTCAAGCGGTGGGATATTCGCGTATTTCTATTTTCGTCTCTCTACTGCAAGAGAGCCTACTCGCCACGCTGATAGGAACCTTACTGGCAGCGTTTCTGGCCGTCGCCTTGCTTGAAGGCATTGCTGTCAATTTCTCCATTGGCACCTTCAGTCTATCGCTCACGCCCAAGGTCATCGCTATGGGTTTAGCAACTGGTTTGGCACTGGGAACTATCGGAGCAATCCCGCCTGCGTTCCGGTGCCTTAAGACTTCTTTGCCAGTGGCTTTGCATTCCGGCTAGCTGATCTGATCTTTTTAAGGAAAAATAATTATAGAACTAACGAATACAAATGATGAATACCAAACGTGTAAAACAAGCCATCCTTGTGCTGAGCATAGCCGCCTTAGGAATTCTCATAGCTGGCTGTTCTCAAAGCGGCATAGATGTTGGATCGAATGCTGAAACTTCCGAGAAACTGAATGCCTACATCTTGGAGGAAAGCCCAGGTGAAGCGATTACCGTTTCCCAAGCGAGGGAGTCGGCCAAGCCAGGCGGTGCCATAGTTGTTTCCGGACGAATCGGGGCGTCCCACAAACCGTTTGGCGGAGGCTTCGCCACACTGGTTCTGGGAGATGAGAGCTTGCAGTACTGCAACGAGATTCCGGGCGATGCCTGTGAAACGCACTGGGATGCCTGCTGCGAAGATCGCCCGAAGATCATTGCCAATCGAGCAAGCGTTCAGCTTCTTGCTGATGGCTTCCCCATTGCGGAGTCGCTGAAAGGAGCGGGTGGACTGACGGAACTCGATCAGATCGTGGTTGTAGGATTTGTGGATCTTTCATCTACGTCGGATAATCTTATTATCAACGCTTCGGGGATCTATCGCGAATCGAACTAAATCGGTTATGTAATTTGGCATTAGTATTGGGTCGTCGCCCTTGGTGGGGCTGCTTGTCCCGAAGATTCGAATGTTTCGGTTGCTGCTCGGGGATCCGCCGCTACCTTTGGCGGTTCTTCGCTTGCCCTTCAGGGGCTTAATTCAAAAGCTCGTTCTGTGCGTTACCAGTTTGCGGTATTTGTATTTGTCGTGGGTTTAGTGAGGCTCTTAGCCTCACCAGAAGTTTTCGATCA
>DKNL01000037.1 GCA_002474325.1 Opitutales bacterium UBA7389 | reverse complement strand
GTCCTCATAGTGGATAGCGTGGATGATACGACTCTCCGTTAAATCGCCGGGAACGAGGGCGGGGCCTGAATCTCCGCCAACCTCCCAGCCTTGCTTGAAATCCAGCCTAAGACCCCCTTTTTGCTTTTCCGGTCCATGGCACTCAATGCATCTTTCCGCCAATAGGGGCCGAATACGCTTTTCGAAAAATTCGATTCCTGAATCACTCGAATCTAATCCCGAAAGATCAATTTGAGGGGCAAATATGGTTACGATTAGCGTAAAAACTAGCTTTTGAGGGGCTGAAAACACGTTTCTATAGCTGGCTTAAAAAAGCGGACGGTGGGCCAAGTGTCGAGCCATTAGGATGATATGAGCACGCACTATCGTGGGAATTTCTCGTCAATCCGTTGGAGAATCGCCTGATTACGACCTTTCCTGCTTTAAAATTGGCCGGGATTTCTCTTCTATCTGAGCATGTCTAATAACTTGAGCGCTCTGGGGGGGCGGAAGGGAGTTCAGGAAAACTTGTTTTCGAAGATCGGGCTTGCCGGATCGGAGAACGAAGGCGCTCCGAGCAAGGATGAGATGGCCCGTTTGGCAGACGAGTTTTTGATCGGCAAGGCCAATGTATATGGATCGTCGTCATTTTACGATTTTCTGAAGCCGGAAAACCGCGGCAAGAAGGTGTACGTGTGCAATGGGTCTGCTTGCCTTTGTGCAGGAACGCAGGATGGCCTTATTGAAGAATTGAAGAAGTGCTTCAAGAAAGACGAGATTGGGCATATGACTTGTTTGGGCCGCTGTCATGAAAATGGGGCTTTTCACTTCGACGGCAATAATTACAGCGCTCTAGAAGACGAACAGTTAGAGCAAGTTCTGGTTGGTGGTAAGGAATTGCGGACCGATGATTATGAAGTTCGCACGATTGGAGAACCCGTGCTGACGGCGGAGTTCTCAGGCATGGGCGATTACGCTAAGTTGTTGAAGAACACTTTGGGTAAAAATTCGGAAGATGTTCTGGCGGAAATTAAGGAAGCGGGAATTCGCGGGCGCGGCGGAGCGGGTTTTCCTATGGGCGTGAAGTGGGAGTTCGCTCGAAGAGAGCAAAGCGACGTTAAATTTATCATTTGTAACGCGGACGAAGGAGACCCGGGCGCTTATTCGGACCGGTACTTGTTGGAGCAGCGTCCGCATTCCGTCCTTTTCGGGATGGTCATCGCTGGGTACTGTATGGGGGCGACCTGGGGCGTGTTGTACATTCGAGGCGAGTATCCAGAATCCTTCGGCATCGTAGAATCCGCGATCGACGATTTTCGCGATTACGGTTTATTAGGGAAAGATATCAATGGTCTGGGGTTCGACTTCGATTTCAAAATCGTACAGGGGCAGGGTTCCTACATTTGCGGAGAAGAGACGGCTCTTATTAGCAGCATAGAAGGACAGCGGCCTGAGGTGCGCACGCGTCCGCCTTTTCCCGCTCAGCAGGGGCTCTTCAATAAACCGACGATCGTCAATAACGTGGAAACATTAGCGACCGTTCCCTACATCGCAAAGCATGGAGGCACCCGATACGCAAAACTGGGGACCGAGAAATCGAATGGGACGAAACTCATCAGTTTGGACAGCTATTTTCGCAATCCAGGTATTTATGAAGTGGAGATGGGGACCCCGCTTTCAGTAGTTGTCGATGATCTTGCGGGCGGATTTAAGGAGCCGGTTAAGGCCTTGCATATTGGCGGGCCTCTGGGAGGAATCGTTCCCGTCAGCAAAGTGGGAGATTTGACCATCGATTTTGAGAGCTTCGCCTCGAAGGGTTTTCTTCTCGGGCACGCTTCCGTCGTTTGCATCCCGGAATCCTTCTCGATGATGACTTATCTTGAGAAGCTAATGGAGTTTGCGTCCTTTGAGAGTTGCGGGAAATGCTTCCCTTGCCGTCTTGGCACCAAGCGAGCCCATGAAATGCTCGAATCTTCCAATAAGGGTAATTATAAGATAGATACGCGTTTATTCGACGATCTGCTACACACGTTGGAGGAAGGTTCACTGTGCGCACACGGAGGGGGGATTCCATTGCCAGTCCGAAACGCTCTCGAGTATTTCAACGAGGAACTCGAACCTTATTTCAGTAGGGAACTAGCCCTAGGGTAAGGGTTCTAGCTTACCCATTATTCAAATGATAGCTTACATCAATAATCAGCCATTCGAGATCGAGCCTGGTGAAACCATTTTGACATTCGCTCGGCGAGCGATTGGTTCCGATTCTATTCCCACCCTTTGCGACGCTCCCAACCTAGATCCTTTTGGATCCTGTCGGGTGTGTAGCGTTGATGTCGCATTTGAGAAAGATGGTCCAGCGAAGACCCTAGCTTCTTGCCATACGCCCGTTTCGGAAGGTCAGTACATATTTACCGAATCTAAAAACGTAAGACGGCTTCGAAAAAATATCATTGAGCTGGTGCTGACTGATCATCCACTCGATTGCCTCACTTGCGAAGTTAATGGCAATTGCGAATTACAGACCGTCGCGGCTAAAGTCGGAATCAACTCCGTTCGCTATCCGCACGGGGAAACTCACTTGGATCAGGAAAAGGATACCAGCCATCCCTACATGGTTTCGGACCTTAGCAAATGCATCAACTGCTACCGTTGTGTAAGAGCGTGCGATGAGGTTCAAGGCCAGTTCGTATTGAGTATGGCAGGACGTGGATTCGACAGCCGAATCATAAAGGGGATCGACGAGAGTTTTGCCGAAAGCCCCTGCGTCAGTTGTGGCGCCTGTTCCCAGGCTTGTCCCACGGCGGCTATTTCCGACGTCTTTCAGTCCAAGTCTATCGCAAGTTCGAAAAAGACGCGTACGGTCTGCAACTATTGCGGTGTCGGATGTAATTTGGAAGTAGCTACGATAGGCGATGAGATTATTGGCATTCAGGCTCCTTATGATGCCGAGGTGAATCAGGGGCACACCTGTTTGAAAGGGCGATACGCATTCAAGTTCTACGATCATCCTGACCGAATCAAATCGCCCATGATTAAAAGGAATGGCGAGTTCGAGGAAGTCAGTTGGGATGAGGCTTATGATTTCATGGCTTCGAAATTCCAGGGCTACCGGGATGAGTTCGGGTCGGATTCGCTGGCTGGAATATCCTCAGCTCGCTGCACTAATGAGGAGAACTATCTCATGCAGAAGTTTTTCCGAGCGGTAGTTGGAACAAATAATATCGATGGCTGTGCTCGAGTTTGCCATTCTCCAACCGCGATAGGCCTTCAGCGCACCCTCGGGACTGGGGCGGCGACGAACTCTATCGAGGATTTGAAGTTTACCGATGCCATCATGGTGATTGGAGCCAATCCCACCGAAGGTCACCCGGTTACGGGAGCGAAGCTCAAGCAATTCGCGATTTCCGGTAAGACTTCGATTGTTATCGATCCTCGACGAACTGAGCTCGCTCGTTATGCGACTCATCATTTGCAGCTAAGGCCCGGTACCAATGTCGCGGTACTCAACATGATGCTTTACTACATTGTTAAGGAGGGCTTGGACGACCAATCGTTCATCAAAGATCGCACCGAAGGATACGAAGATTTTTGCGACGAATTATTGAAGTTAGACATTGCGGAAATGGAGTCCATAAGCGGTGTCGATCGAGAAGCTGTTCGAGCGGCGGCCATCGCCTACGCGTCTGCTGATCGAGCCATGAGCTTTCATGGTCTGGGAGTTACAGAGCATTCGCAAGGCACGTTCACGGTAATGCAGATTGCCGACTTAGCCCTGATAACGGGGAATATCGGTCGCAGAGGTGTCGGTGTAAATCCACTACGCGGTCAGAATAATGTTCAGGGGATGGCCGATATGGGCGCTCAGCCTTATCAAGGAGCGGGCTACCTAGATGTTACGGATCCAGAAGTTATTAAGCGATACGAGGCATTCTACGGCGTGACGATGCCCACGGAATCAGGATGGAAAATCCCGCAGATGTATGACGCCGCCATCGATGGGCGATTAAAGGCCATGTGGGTGATCGGCGAAGACATGGCCCAAACTGACCCCAATAGTATCCATGTTGCTAAGGCTCTAGACTCGCTTGAATTCTTGGTAGTTCAAGAAATCTTCATGACTAAGACCGCAGAGATGGCGGATGTTATCCTGCCGGGTGCTTCGTTTTTGGAAAAAAGTGGAACCTTTACCAATGGAGAACGTCGCGTGCAGCGCGTGAATCAGGCAGTAAATCCGATTGAACGTTCGAAACCCGATGGGCAGATCGTTGTGGATATGATGAATCGCATGGGATACGAGCAGCCGGATTACGATCCCGCTGTCGTTCTAAAAGAAATATCGGAGATCGTACCATTCTTTGCTGGCATAAAATGGGAAGAGCTAGGCGATAACGGCAAGCAATGGCCGGTAGCTCCCGATGGCCAGGACTCCCCGATACTGCATACTGAGACTTTCAAGCGAGGCAAAGGGCTCTTCCAGTTCAATCCATTCAAGGAAACCGAAGAAGTGGTCTCCAATGGAAAGAGGTTCCCGTATATTCTGACGACCAACCGAAATCTGGAGCATTACAATTGCGGAGCCCAAACGCGGAGAACAGCAAACGTCGACCTTGTCACCGAAGACGTCATTTTTATCCATCCCGTGGACGCAGCCGAAAATGGTATTGAGGATTCGGATATGGTTTGCGTAGAATCAGAAAGAGGCAAGGTGGACATCAAAGCTCGGATATCCGATGAAATTAAACGGGGGGTCCTAAGTACGACATTCCATTTCCCGGAAGTGCTCGTGAACGATCTAACCTCAAGCGTTTCCGATTCAGAAGCCATGTGCCCGGAATACAAAGTAGTGAGCGTCAAGATACGGAAAGCCAGAAAAGTGGCCCAAAGAGTTTAGGGAAATAGGTCCTTCAAGACCTATAAGTAGTATGAAGCCCTGTAGAAGGGCAAGCGCCATTTTAGATGTAGACCGACTGCCAGCCTTGGGGCTTCCCCTAGAAAAAGAAAAGTATCCCCAAGAGCACTACAGACAAGCAAGCAGTGATACCGATCGGGAAGACGCCATTTTGGATGTTTTCGTTGAGATTCTCGCGTAATTTCTCTCGTTGATCTGGAGGTGTTCCCGACAATTCCCATATGGGGGTCAGCAGGGCGGTCAGGATATAGGCGGGCCCTTCTTTGGCTATTTGGCAAAGCTTTGATACCGTTCCGGCAATGAGTAATTTATGAGCCACGGCGTTCAATGAGTTCAAGGTCCGATCGAACAAGATATAGGCCCATTTGCCTCCTTTTCGGTAAAACCAATCCGAGTCGATATTCACGGAACGAATTTCAGCCGGATAAATGCCACCTGTTAACAGCAACGTGAATGCTAGAGCCGAGAACAGGAGGAGGAGGCTTTGGGCCATTATGTGGGCGAAGGTATAGGGATGGTACGCTGGAGCGTCGAACGGAAGCAGCGGATAGATCGTCTGATTGGGAAATATGCCAATAGCGATACAGGCGACAGCCGTAATGCCCATAGCGATACGCATGTTCATTGGTGCTTCCTTAACGCGGATGCCCGAGTCGTGAGAGAAGAACACGAAGAACGGGATCTTGATTCCCGCGTGGTGGAAAACGCCAGCCGATGCGAAAAGCAGAGCTAGCCAGACGATGGCATGATGCCCTTCGGCGGCGGCCGTCATGATGATCGATTTGCTGACAAAGCCGCTGAACAGGGGGAAAGCTGAGATGGATGCAGCTCCTATGATGCAACATACGCCCGTAAATGGCATACATCGGAACAGACCACCAAGTTCAGTAGCTTTGGCCTTGCCACCCGTTTGGTGCATTACCGCGCCGACTGACATGAAGAGCAGACCTTTGAAGAGTATATCGCTATATACGTGGGCCGCGGACCCGTTCATGGATAGACCGGTTCCAATTCCGATTCCCACTACCATGAATCCAACCTGATTGATTAGGCTGTAGGCGAGGACGCGGCGCAAATCATTTTCTATTACCGCGTAGAAGATCGGGAATGTCGCCATGCCTACCCCGATCCAGATCAAGGAGGGCTCGCCTGGGAATCCGCGCATCAAGGCGTAGATGGCCGCTTTGGTAGTGAAGGTGGCCATGAACACGATCCCGCCGACGGTGGATTCCGGATAACTGTCGCTCAACCAGGAATGCAAGATCGGCCAGGCGCAATTCACGCCGAATCCGAAGAATATCAAGTAACTAGCTACGCTATCGAGGCCGATTGCCGTAAAAGCCGCGGAACCAGTTTCGTTTATATGAAGTATGATGCCGGCTAGTAGAATGAGCCCTCCCAACACATGAACTAGCAAATAGCGGAGGGCCGCCCCCATTGAGGTTGCCGACTTTCGCACGAGGATCAGGAAAGCTGCTCCGACCGTGAGTAATTCCCAGAAAACGAAGAAGGTGATGAGATCGCCGGCCAAAATGACTCCCATGGCGCTGCCTGCGTATAGGAAGCCCGAGAAATGCTCCAATCGCTCCTTTACATGGCTATTGTAGATTACAGCGATGGCCGTGACGATGATGAATACATTGATAAAGATGAGGCTGATTTTGTCGACTCGCCCGAAGACGAGCTCGAAATTCATAAACGACGAAGTCCAGTAGATGCCTTCTTCCAAACTCAAGTAGTTGAAAAAGGCGAATGCCGGTAGAGCCAGCATGTATACTAGCCTAGCCTTGCCTTTCAGGAATGGAATTAGCAGGCCTCCGAGGAGGATAATAAATTGCGGGGGCAGTGGATTACTCATCATAGTAGTCCTCGTCTCTCATAACCAGTGGACGCAGCACGTACTTGGAAACCAATACGAGCAGCACGCAGGCGACGAAGCCATAAACGGCATAGAAGCCAGGCCAGTTCTCCCATTCGAAGAGGGCGTGCTTGTCGAAAGATTCCGATAGGAAAAGGAAGTCGAGTAGAACGCCGATTCCGCACGTTATAAATAGCGCGGCGACGATTCGTCTGGCGGATTTGGGTCTATGAGATGAATCACTCATGTCATTTGCTAGCTCGGTATTAATGGTGATGCAGGCCTGGCGACCCGCCGTCGGGGGCGGAAAGGATGATGACGATTAGGTAAATCGACAGAAGGGCGAAGGTGATCAGGAATCCCTTTTTGAATCCAGGCCACGCTTCATGTGACAGTACCTTTATTTCCTCGTGTTCCTCTTGTTGCATGGGGCGTATGATTAGAATGCGAAAAATTGGGCTGCTGCGGATTCAGCGAGCGAATAGAAGGGTTCGGGTATGAAGAAGAACACTACAGTTGCGATCGCGGTAACGGATAGGGCGATAACGGCTGCGGGATGAGCCTCTTCCACCTTGTCTTCGTATTGTGATTCGCCGGGTTTGCAGAAAAAGGCCTTGAAGACGATTGGGAAAAAGTAGGCGGCATTGAGAAGGGAGCTGATTAACAAGGTAACCAGCATCCAGTAGTGGCCTTCCTCGGCTGTCCCTTGCAGCAAGGAAAACTTGCTCCAGAATCCGCCGGCAAGCGGGATTCCGACCACGCTCAGCGAGCCTATGAAAAAGGCCGCCATCGTGATGGGCATGCGCTTGCCGATACCCACCATCTGGCTGATGTATTTCTTGCCGGTGGCTTCGAAAATCGCTCCCGCGCAAAAGAAGAGAGTGATTTTCCCGAATGCGTGCATAGCTATATGCATCATGCTGCCCGTAGCTCCCTGTGGGGCTAGCAGCGCCATTCCGAGAATAATGTAGGATAGCTGTCCAATTGTGGAAAACGCCAATCGCCGTTTCAGATTGTCTTGAGTGAGGGCGATCAATGAAGAGGTGACGATAGTGATAGCGGCGATCCAGGTGAGGATACTCGCTACATCCAGCTCTTTGAGGAATTCGATCCCGAATACTCCACTGTAGACGCGCAATATGCAAAAAACTCCTACTTTGACGACCGCTACGGCGTGCAGCAATGCGCTCACAGGAGTTGGGGCTACCATGGCTCCTGGCAGCCAAGAGTGAAATGGCATGAGGCCCGCCTTCGCGAATCCGAAGGTGAAAAGCAGCACCAGAATCAGGCCTTCGCTGGGTCCAATATAGCCGCTGAGAAAGCCATCGCTGGCGAATTCCAGACTGCTGCCCGTTTTAACGTAGACGAAGATCAAGGCTGGCAAAACGAATCCGATCGACGTCGAGAGCAGGTAGGTCAGATAGGTTCTCCCTCCCGTTCGAGCTTCCTTGTCCTGATGGTGAGTAACCAGTGGATAGGTTGCTAAGGATAGCATTTCGTAGAAAAGATATAGCGTAAATAAGTTCGCGGCAAAGGCTACTCCGATGGTGGCAGAGAGAGAAACCGCGAAGAACGAATAGAAGCGCGTTTGCGAATGCTCCTTTAATCCTCGCATGTATCCAATTGAGTACAACGACGTGACGATCCACAAGGAGGAGGCGACGATCCCGAAAAGCATTCCCAGTCCGTCGACTCGGAAGGCGATTTCTATATTAGGAAGGATTCGCCAGAGCGTATATTCGATTGTCGAGCCTGCCAAGATGGTTGGCAGCATTGAAAGCACGAGGCCGAACTTGATGATGCCGGCGAGAAAAGTCGCGCCCTCTCTCAGGTTAGGCTTGCGGCCAAGCAACGCGATAGGGAGCACTGCCACTAGGGAAACGAGTGCGGCCAGAACGGGAGTGAAGCTGGTGATAGAGGAAGACATGCTAGCGGCTGATGACTCCAAAGTTGAATTGGGAAACGAAATCGGAAATGATGGCTACGATGTCCCGGTTGTAGAGGCCTAGACCGATTAGCATGGCTGCTGTTACCAGCAAAGGTAGGAGCATCGAAAAGGACGCTTTAGTCGGACTTTCCTTACTTAATTCTTCGTGATGATGACCACCGTGTCCTTCTGCCGGTTTGATTCCGAAGTAGGCGATTTCGATGATTCGGAAGAAAAGTACAGCGTTGATTAGGGAGGAAATCAGCAATGCGATCACGTATTCCCAGTGTCCGGAGGCCACCCCTCCCTGGATCAAGTACCATTTGCTAAAAAAGCCTGCTGTGGGTGGAATGCCGATAAGCGAAAACGCACCGACCAAAAAGCCGACCATGGTAAGTGGCATTTTAGTGAAGAGGCCGTCCAAGGCATTGAGGTCTCGCTTCCCGGTTTGGGTGAAAATGATTCCGGCGAAGAGGAAGACGCACAGCGTCATAAAGGCGTCGGCGATTATGTGGTAAATCGATCCAATTAGTCCCATATCGTTGGCAAGCCACATGCCGCCGACCATATAACCGACCTCCGCAATAATAAGATAGGCAAGCATCTTCCGCAGATCTGTCTGGGCCAAGGCCGATATTGAACCCACAAGAATGGCTGCCACGGACATCCAAACTACTATGTCGCTCCAATCTAGTCGTCCAAAGGTGTAATCAGCTCCGAATACCGTGAAAGTCAGGCGGATCATGACGTAGATCATAACCTTGGTCACCAGGGGTCCCAGCACTGCGCTGCTAGTTGTGGGAGCGTAGGCGTAAGAGTTGGGCAGCCAGGCATGTAGTGGAAAGAAGGCCATTTTGATCCAAACGCCCACGGTAATCAGGATGAAGGCTACTAGTACGGCGGTCGCATCGAATATCCCGCGAGCGATGAGCTGTTCGTGGATGTCGAACATGTTCAACGATCCCGTTTTGATATACAAATACCCGACTCCGAGTAAGTAGAAAGACGCCCCGATCGTCCCCATAATCACATACTTGTAAGCGGCCAGAGTAGCTCTGCGAGGACCCATGGCAATGAGAGCGTAGCTGGTGAGGGCGGATACTTCGATTAGTACGAAAAGGTTGAACGCATCACCGGTGATCACCATGCCAATCAATCCTGTCATGAGCAGGAGGTAGAGCGTGTAGTATTGGGAAATCTTGTCTGGGGTTTCCGCGGGGACTTGGCGTTTGGAATAGATCGCTGTAAGTAGTCCTACGACGGATACCGCTAAAGCTACGAGTGCTCCAAGGGCGTCGATCCGGAATTCGATGCCCATTGGCGGCTCCCAGCCGCCGAGACGATACCTGATTGCCCCATTATTGACGACCTGCCCGAGAATGGCGATGCCGGATAAAACCGAGGCCGCCATGCTAATCACCGTGATAGGGAAGCAGACACCCTGGATGCGGATACCCGCGAGGGCCACGATGATGGACGCGAAAAACGGAAAGAGGAGAATGAGTGCGGGTGCCTGTTCGATCATTTGCCGGACTTAATCATGTCGTGGATTTCGTTCTCTTCGATGGTCCCGAACTCCCTGTGCAACTTTTGAGTGATCGCTAGTCCAACACCGAGAGTGGAGACGCCGACAACAATCGCTGTCAGCATTAGAACGTGTACCAATGGATTGGCGAAGTCGTCTCCATCAATAACTACGTCCGGAGCGTGGCGGCTCGGGTATCCGTATTCGTCGGCCTCATGATCAGTGCCATGGGGTGTGTCATAATGCTCTCCGTTGTGAGCGTGGTCGTCGTGATGGTGGCCAGCATGAACCTGGTCGTGGTACAAGATAGGAATAGTCGCTCCGTCCTTAACGCCAATGGATACGTAGAAAAGGATGATTGCCGTTTGGAATACGGACATGCCAATTAGCTTCTTAACCATGTTGGTCTTAGCGATCATGGCGTAGAGACCTATCATCATAATGATGACATAGATCCAGTAGTTGAACTTAGCGGATATGGCTTCGAAGAATTCCATAACTCTATAAGCCCTCCTTCATCGTGCCCTTTGAGGCCAGGTTCGAATAGATCGAATACATAATAGCAGTGACGGTGAAAGCCACGCCGATTTCGACACCCAACATACTGTGGTATCGTGCTTCAATCGGTGAGGCGGGCATGATTTTGTGTAGAATGGCGTAATCGAGAAAATTTTGTCCTAAAAACATCGATGCGAGCCCGAAGCCTGCGTAAATAAGAATGCCGATGCCTGCCAGATTTAGAACCCGCTGCTCAGGCACCCATTTATGAGCCGCTTGCAGATCCCGTGACAGGGCAATCAGAATGAAGCTGGCTCCAAAAATTACGCCTCCTTGGAAGCCGCCTCCCGGACTATGGTGACCGTGGGCTATTACGTACAATGCGAAGAGTTGAATGATGGGAATCATCAATCGGCAGGTCGTGTCGACGATCAGGTCTGGACGCTTCTCGTAAACTTTCTCGGTGCCCGCATCCGCGCCGTCGCTCGTGAATCGTCGCAGGATTGAGATAATAGCGATTCCGGCCGTAAAAATGACGACTGTTTCGAACATCGTATCGTAGCCTCGATAGTCAGCCAAGACGGCGGTGACCATGTTGGGTACAGCAGTCTCGTGGAAAGTCTCAGTAACGAAGTGCTGCGACAGTCGGTAGCTGTTAGCCGGAGAGTTCGGGTCTCCCCAGTCAGGAAAGTCCCCAACGGCGGACAGCAGAAGCCATCCAGTGATGACGACGGAGATGAGAGCGAGCGATTTCAATCTGATGACCTCCTGGATGTCCTAAGAACAGTGGCGATGAGAAACACGGAACTGACGCCCGCTCCAACCGCGGCTTCAGTGAAAGCCACGTCGACCGCCGCCATACCAGCCCACAGCAAGCACATGAGAAAGCTGTAGACGCCGAAGATCATGGAGGCCGCTAGCAGATCTTTGACCTGTAGCGAAATGATCGCGGTGATAACCAGGAAGACCAGTATGATTAGATCGAATTGCCAGATCATTGCCCTTCCTCCGTATCTTTCTTGTTTTTACGGGTCCAAACTTCCTGGCCTTCTTCGAGGCCGGCCTTGATAAGTGCGTGGGTGCTAGTG
>DKNL01000264.1 GCA_002474325.1 Opitutales bacterium UBA7389 | reverse complement strand
GGTGGCCGTTTCTGGATACACGTCTGCGGAAATGCAGCCTGGGTCCATTCCCGCTATAGATAGCTGCGTGCCGTGAGGATCAAAAATGACAGAGTGGCCGGGGTAGTTAAATTTAGGATCGCTCCCGACTCGGTTCACGCCGATCGTGAAGGCTTGATTCTCGATGGCTCGCGCTTTCAGCAGTGTTACCCAGTGATCGACCCGCGTATCGGGCCAATTGGCGATGACGGGAAAGAGATTAGCTCCTTCTTTGGCGCCTCTACGAAATAGCTCAGGAAATCGAAGATCGTAGCAAATGAACGGGCAAACAGTGAATCCTTGCCAATCGAACATGAGTATGTCCTCTCCGTCCTCATAATAGTCTGATTCACCTGTGTAACTAAAACAATGGTTCTTCTGATAGTGACCGACAAGTCGACCTTCCGGGTTGAATACCGATAGCTCGTTGCTCCCTTTTCCTTCACGCGATTGGAAAACAAGCCCACCTAATGACCACGATTGATACTTCTGGGCAATTTCAGAAAGGAAGGCTTCGGCCGAAGAAGGCGTGGCTTCAGCGACCTTTGAGACATTCATGCTAAATCCGGAGGAGAACATTTCCGGCAGAACTATCAGAGAGCCAGGTTGGATTTCGATTGATTCGAGAAGCTCGCGAATCGCCGCGAAATTAGCGTCACGGCACTCCCATTGGATATCGTATTGGCAGGCTATGAGTTGCATGGATTAGAAAGGATGAAAATGAAGTAATGACAATGTAGAAGCGGGTTTATTCCGCGATTTCCTGATTATCGAGGCATGAAACCGATCCTACAAGATTCTACTAAACATAGCGAAGATTGGTTGGTTTGGTCCCAGGCAGTGCCCCGTACAGCAGAATGATACGAAGGGCATACGCCTTGGTTCGCTCCTTCAGATCTTGCTGATTCTCCTCAACCACCGAATTTTCCGGGTCAGGAAATTCATTATCCATTCCTATACATTCATCTTTCATAACTCATTCTTCAACCTTTATCCCTCCCGATGGTATGATGCCGATTAGAAAGGTGAAGGTCACACCGAAGAGCATGGGCCATTGCCAGGCTAGGTTGATGATTCCGTTTTCGGAAAGGAAGAGCAATGTGACGGTAATGCTGCTGCCTAGTAGCATGGCCAGCAAATTCCAGCGATCCGTGCCTCGTTGGGAGAGCAGACCGACCAGGAATACGCCGAGCAGTCCGCTATAGGTCACTCCAGCAATCTTGAAGGCCAGCCAAATGAATTGTCCGCCGTGCTGTAATGCCCAAGCTATGGATACAAGTCCGATAGCGGCAACGCCCATGAAGACCCGGGCGATCCAAACTTGCCGGGTACCACTAACTTCTTTGCCGAGAAGTGGCTTATAGAGATCGACAACTACGGAGGAACTAAGAGCCGCCAGAGCGCTATCAAGGCTGGACATGGCAGCTGCGAGCACGCCGCAAAGGAGTAGGCCTTTGAGGCCGGTTGGCAGGGCGGTAGCGATGAAATGGGGGAAGACCTTGTCAGAGTCGACGCTGGATACTCCGTCTAAGAGTTTCATTGGCAACGACGTATCGGAAAATTGGATGTAATATGCGTAGAGTCCGACACCAATAAGGAGAAACAATGCGGCTACTGGAAGAGAAACAAATCCGCTCAGAATGATGCTCTTGCGAGCTTGGCCGAGATTGTGACAGGTTAGCATGCGTTGAGTGAAATCATGATCCGTCCCTTGCATGGCTAGCGTGTTGATGAAGCCGAATACCGCCGCCAGAAAGAACCAATTGGGATCCGTCCAGATGCTTCCGTCAGTGGACCATTGGAAGATTTTCAAATGCCCATTTTCCCGACCGACTTCTATAATCTCTGACCAGCCCACTAGGTCGTGAAGCATCCATATCATGGTGGCGCCAGCGGTTAGGAAAACTATCGCCTGAAGGCAATCTGTCCATATGACTGCTTTGATGCCACCAACGCCTGCGTAAGCTAGGCAGAGAAGGGCGAAACCAATCATCGTCCAGCCAAAGGGAAGCCCGAGGATAACGTGCAGACCCGTTGAGGCAATCATCAAGCGGACCGAGGATGCCATCACTCTTGAGAGCAGGAAAAAGCAGGCAGCCGTATAATGGCTAGTCCCGCCAAACCGATAGGCCAAGTATTGGTAGATCGATAGGCAGCGCAGTTTGTAGAAAGCTCCGAGAAAGAGAAAAGCGATGGCGAAGCGAGCCAGAAGGGACCCGACACTCATCTGCAAATAGCCCATATTTTCCGCATACCCGACCCCGGGTGTTCCCAAAAATGTGGCAGCGCTGATCTCGGTGGCGATGAGCGATCCTAGAACGGCTAACCACGGTACTTGTCGCCCGCCCGCAACATAGCCTTCCATGGACTCGCCGCGCTTGCCGAACCGAATGCCGATGAACAGAACGGCGGACATATAGAGAACGACGACAAGAGAATCAATCAGTGGCATTGCGGAGAATCTGAGATAGTTCGAAGGCTACCCGCAAAGTCACGTTAATCACCCTCGGTACTCAAGACTGTAATGGCGTCTGAGGTTCCAAGATCGTAGGAGCGGCTTTACGCCGAGATTAACAACTCGATTGGGTAGAAACGGTCCACGCTTTGAGGGATCGCTCTTTTGCTCTTAAACTAGATCGGTCTGCCCAGGTATGGCTATTGGATCAAGGGCTAGGTCGCCGAATTTCCATTCTTTTGGAGTGAGATCTTGCTTTGATGCTTGCATGGCCCAGTCCCAACTAAGAGTTCGCCCCGTGTAGGCCGCCATTCTGCCCAGGATGGCAGTCATGGTGCTTTGAGCGATACGCTTCCCCTCGTTAACGGTATTGCCAGAGCGAATAGCATCGAGCGTGTCCTTGTACTCGACTACTGCAGGATTTGGACGCGGCCCTTCATAGCTGAACGGCTTTTTCCCTTCGATGGTGACCTTGGCAAAACTGAGGAAGAGTCGACCTTTGGTACCATCGATTCGCATATCATTGC
The DNA here is from genome assembly GCA_002474325.1 of Opitutales bacterium UBA7389. GTDB lineage: Bacteria > Verrucomicrobiota > Verrucomicrobiia > Opitutales > Opitutaceae > Pelagisphaera. The sequence continues at coordinate 3,712 of DKNL01000264.1, read as the reverse complement.
GGGAGCTTACCCCGTCCATTTGCGAACCAATGTGGGTTACTCGAGCTCCATTCGGATATTCGTACTCAACTGAAATGTGGTCCCAGACATTGGGATAAATTGAATCGGTGCGACTGATGCGCCCGCCCGTTCCAATGGCTTTGATCGGATGGGATCCCATGACCCAATCGACAAGGTCCAGATTGTGCACGTGCTGCTCGACGATGAAGTCTCCAGATCCCCAAGTGGTGAATAGCCAGCGGCGTAGTTGCCATTCCATGTCAGACCAACTGCGAGCGCGAATCGCCTCTGTTTCGCGCCAGTTGGACAAGGCTCCTCCGATTCGAGTTGATTGGCCAGAAAGCAGGTCGCCCATCACCCCACTGTGGATTTCTTCAATGCCAGCCATAATGTGACGAGCCCGACGCATTTGCGTTCCAGCGACAACGGTCAGCCCTTTCTTCTCAGCCAGCTCTGACGTTTCAATGATGTGTCGCACGCCGACCGGATCTACCGCTACCGGCTTCTCGATAAAGACGTGCTTTCCGGCTTCCACCGCGGCCCGGAAGTGGATAGGTCGGAATACGGGAGGTGTGGTAAGGATGATCAGATCGACGTCGCATGCGATGACCTTTTTGTAGGCGTCGAAGCCGGAGAACATCGTTTCGGGGGTGACCTTGTAGATGTCTTTGAATGGGAGTTTGCGCCTAGCCATGTTGGCTTTGATCCGCTCTGTGGCTGCTTCCAAGTGATCGGGGAACAGATCGCCTATAGCAACGAGCTCGATGTTGGAATCAGCCTGTGCACAATCTATTATGCCTGCTCCGCAGCCTCGGCCACCTAGACCGATCAGACCGATTTTGATCTTATCGTTGGCAACCCCCGCGTGAAGGTTTTGGGCACCGACTAGAAGCGATGCTACGCTGGCCACTCCCGTAGTTTTGATGAAGTTCCGTCTATTAAGGGGATCTGTTGTCATGAGAAATAATCCGTAGATTTAGGTTAATTCGGATAATGGCTCATCCGTTTGCAATCCGAGAATTATAGTGCTAGCAGATTTGTCCAAGCTGTGCAATTACACTCTCAAATTTTGCAGTTCTGGTGATAGAGGTGTAGGGATGATAGGCTCGATCCTCCGTAAACAACCGAAGTGTAGGTGCGATCGCTCAATCCAGCCGAGATCATCTATTTATTTATCGAAGAACGCGAATGTAGGAGCACCGACATAAGTCGGGGCGATAAGTCGCCTAATGATGAAAATCGCGGTCCCGCAGGGTTCGGGACGGTCCTAAAAGTATCCTAAAAAGCAAAAAACCACATCCACAGATCCTGGCCCTCGGCTAACCGGGGACCCCCCTCCACTTGTCAAACCGAAGGTGGACTCAAAGCGGACCGAGCGACCACTAAGAGCGTTGTCGAATCCTATTAAAACGAGAATTAAACCTAGTTAGCACTGCCCCAATCCTCTTGTCCAATCTCCCGAGTCAGCATTTCGAATCGCTTCTTAATATCCGGTTCCGCTAGCAACTCTCTTCTTTTATCTGGATCCACCACGAATTGCTGAGCCACCACATCGGCTAGGGCTGAAGAGCTCGAATCTGCCTGGGCAAGCGACTTCTTGATACGGTCCACGATCGTGTCCGGGAAATTCTTCAAAGCCAAATAGAGAGCGTCGTGTAGGGTGGCCTTGACCTGATCGATTTCATATTCGGGAATCGGTATTGATGGGCTCGGTTCAATCGTCGCGTAAGGATACTCGTTTTCTTCCAGCCAATTGGTGAAATCCACTCGCAGGATGCCATGGAGAATCAGATTGGAACCTCCATCCTCCTGCTCCTTAGAAACGCGAATGAGTCCGATTGTACCCGTTTTGGCAGTACATTCAGTAGGATCTTCGGTCTCATTCTGAGTTAGTGTCCCAACGCAAATCATGCAGTGCGACTCAAGTGCGTCGTCGAGCATTTGACGGTACCGTGGCTCAAATATATGCAGGGGCATCACGCCTTGCGGAAAAAGCGTCGCTTTAGGAAGTAGGATGGCGCCGCAGCGCTCAGGAATTGCTAGGGAAGCGGAAATTTGAATCTGAAAGGCTGAAGGTTGAAGACGGAAAAGTTTGTAGATTGCAGGATTGGTCTCACAATTGCAGGACTGCGATGCCAAAGTAGTAATTGCGGTGTTAAACCGCTCCTACAGATTTTGTCTAAACATCGCACAACTCTGCTGCGTGGCACAGGGCGGCGATGGGATCCTCCCAGGTGGGTATGAATTCTTGGGCTACATATCCGGCGTATCCAGTTTTTAGTATTTCCTCAAGAATGGGTGGATAATTGATTTCTTGAGTATCGTCGAGTTCGCCTCGGCCCGGGTTGCCAGCGGTGTGGTAGTGAGCGATGTACGCATGATACTGGCGAATTCGGCGGATGATATCGCCATTCATTACTGAGACATGATAGATGTCGAAAAGCAGTTTAAAATTGTCCGAACCGACTCGCTTGATCAGATCCACGCAGAAGTCTAGATCATCGCCAAAGTAGCCAGGGTGTCCCTTCATCGGATGGGTGTCGTCGCGCGAGTTGAGATGCTCGAGCACTAAGGTTACGCCTTGCTTCTCCGCGTGGGGGAGTACTTCTTTCCAGGTCTCGATACAGCGTTGTGCAGCCTTTTCATCGTCCATGCCATCGTAACGCATCCCCGTGAAGGTAATAACATTCTGGCAGCCAACTTCCTTAGCCAAGTCAATACCATCGGTGAGACCTTTGATAACCAAATCGTGATAGTTCGGATTGCAGGGACCCTTAGCAAATCCATGATTCCCGGAGACCAGCGACACCTCCAAGCCCATCTCCATAATCGCTGGGTAGTGCTCGGCTGAGATTCCCTCCATCGCCACTAATCCGATCTCCTTGCAATGGCCTGCCAGTGTCATCGCATCCATATGTTCCCGAAAACACCATCCCATGATCGACTGGCGAATGCGCCCATTAGTAACCAGCTTAGTGGCCGTCCGGTCAGTTTGGGTATGTGCCGTTAGTTTTGCTCCTGCTGCAGTTCCAGCCAGAATGCCTGTGGCTCCACGTGTAAGGAGTTCTCGTCGATTCAAAGGGCGACTATTCATAATTAAAAATTCTCTAGTGAATGAACGTGGAAAAGCGAGACTTTGCGAATCGTATGTCCTAGATCATGCCCCTTCGTTCCATTGCAAGCGTTAATTATCAGGCTGCGGCTTGTCTACGCAATCGAATGATCGGCAGGATCAAAACCACGAAGGCGATGATGATGCCCATAACGATGTATCCATATTCTATGGTTTTTTCGCGTTCAGCGTCGACAAGACCCACGGGGGAGAGGAGAATGTAGGCTCCGATCATGACCAATGTAGCAGCGATGGAAATAGTTTTGAAATGCTTCCAGGGAGTGACGTCGACCCCTCCGGAACCGGCTTTTCGGAAATCGGGCTTCGTTTCTGGTTTAATGCATCCGATGAGCAATGCCAAAGAAATGAATACAAGGAAAAGTATGGTCATGTAGTGGAGATAGTGCATGTCCAGGGGGACGAAGAACATGAAGGCTCCATAGACGGCTAGAAAGAGACCGAGACAAAGATTGGCGGCGAAAGGCGGGGTCTTGCGAGAGAAGTAGCCGAGCAACAATACCATGAGTATCGGAGCCCCGAATAGGCTATCCACTTTAACCATGAAGGTAAATATACCTTCGGGGAAGTACATAATGAAGG
>DKNL01000157.1:960-2759 GCA_002474325.1 Opitutales bacterium UBA7389 | reverse complement strand
GATTTGCTAATTGAATGAACGTAGGTGTGCTTTGTCCCAAGAGAAGTACTGAAACTGGTGGCAACAGTGCGTATAGATTAATTATTAAATTAACCGAGAACTAATACGACTCCTATGAAAACTCTCCTCTCCATCCCATTACGGGCAGCTCTGACACTTGCCCTCGCCTCACCGCTCATCGCCGTCGAAGGGTCCAACTGGCCCCAGTTTCGAGGTCCTGGGGCGCGTGGGATAGGGACGGGCGATGTGCTGCCAGATAGTTGGTCCGCCACTGAAAATGTCGCTTGGAAAACGGATATTCCGGGTCGCGGATGGGGATCGCCAATCGTTTGGGGCGACAAGGTGTTTCTTAGCTCTGTAATCAATTCCGGAGAATCGGAGCAGCCGAAGAAAGGGCTATACTTCGGGGGTAATCGACCCGATGCTCCGACGACGATTCATCGTTGGGTTGCTTACTGTTTCGATCTCAACTCTGGAACAATTTTATGGGAAAAGGGACTCCATGAAGCGCCGCCTGAATCCTCGATCCATTTGAAGAATAGTTATGCATCCGAAACGCCGGTTACGGATGGCGAACGAGTGTATTTCTATTTCGGGAATCTCGGGATTTTCGCATTCGACTTGGAAGGCGAGCTTCAATGGTCGAAAAGTCTTCCCGCTCGCAAGACGCGTCATGGTTGGGGTACGGCGGCTTCGCCCGTATTGCGAGAAGGACGGCTTTATCTGGTTAACGACAATGATGAGGCGTCGTGGTTGATGGCTCTCGATGCGAAGTCTGGACAAGAGATCTGGAAGATTGATCGCGAACCGGAAAGCAATTGGTCGACTCCCTATGTATGGGAAAACGAATTACGGACGGAGCTGATCGTCCCTGCAACTTATCGGGTCATTTCCTATGACTTGGACGGGAAGGAGCTTTGGTCGTTTGAAGGGATGTCGAGTATTACGATCGGGACACCCTATGCGGCGGATGGATTGCTTTACGTTAGCTCTGGATACGTGGGCAGTCGCCATAAGCCAATCTACGCGATTCGTCCTGGAGCTTCGGGCGATATCTCGATCGACGAGACGCTTCGATCGAATGACTACATCGTCTGGTGCGATTGGCGAGCGGCTCCTTATAATCCCACCACGTTGGTTTATGATGGATTGCTCTATTCGCTTTTGGACCGGGGCCTCCTATCGGTTATGAATCCTAAGACCGGCGCGTTCCACTTCGAGCGAGAACGCCTACAGGATAGCAAGTCGGGTTTCACCGCATCTCCTTGGGCCTACAATGGAAAAGTTTTCTGTCTCAACGAAGACGGAGAAACCTACGTTTTCAAAGCGGGAAAGTCGTACGAACTCATTCGCGTCAACCGTCTGGCCGAGGACGATATGGGCATGGCAACACCGGCAATGACCAACAATAAGCTGCTCATCCGCACGTCCGCCCGCTTGTACTGTATCGTTAGAGATGAGTGAAACCTGAATTACTCAACTTGACTTGATTCCATTCTCACTGGTTGCACTCCTTAAAATATGCTTCGAAAGAAATAAATGCGCGAAGGATTAACCGTTCTCCTGGACAGAGCGTTTGGGTTGGCAAGATTTCCGAACGATCGGTAGGTTTTTCGCAAAGCATTTACCTGCTCGTAATTTGTCATGAGCGACCGCCCCGGCTTGTCTCTGCCTGAACCGAATAAACTTACTTCCCCCATTTTGACCCTACTAAAAACAGCTAAACCTAAACCGACTCCAAAAGGACAGGCAAGTAACGAGGAGGTCCTCCGCAAGGCTGCAGTTTGGCGAGCGTTACG
>DKNL01000157.1:0-694 GCA_002474325.1 Opitutales bacterium UBA7389 | reverse complement strand
GGACAGGCAAGTAACGAGGAGGTCTTCCGCGCGGCAGCCCGGTTGATGGTGCAAAAAGGCTACGGAGCGACTTCCATTAGCGATATTGCTCAGGCGGTCGGCATGACCAAAGCGGGACTCTATCACCACATCACTGGGAAGCAGGACTTGCTTTTTCAGATCCTGATCCACGCGATGGATGGAGTGGAGCGTGATGTCATTGAGCGGGTGAAACAGATTGAGGACCCTGAGAAACGGCTGCGGGAAATCATCCGGCTGCATCTTCGCAGATTGTTTGAAAACGGACTGGAGTTTGCGCTCCTTTTTCCCGAGCGGCGCCATCTTGAACCCGCGCAGCAGGATGCTGTGGTTCAACGGGGCAAAAATTACTTGGGCCTGATTTGCGTAGCATTGAGCGAACTTGCGGACCAAGGAAAACTTCGGGATCTCGATATCAACATCGCTGCCGTCCACATTTTGCAGATCATTACGGGTGTTGCCAGATGGTGTATGCAAGACACCGGGATTTCCGAGGACCACCTCGTAGAGCAAGCCATCAACTTCGGCCTGTCGGCTGTTCTCGAGCGTTAGGAGCTCGATTTAGTTAACCAAAACTTGAATACAAGCAATATGAAGACGAACATCTTGATCCCTCTCTTTGCGAGCCTCGCTATGATGGCGGTCGCATCCATTTCGAATACGCAAGCTCAACAGC
>DKNL01000015.1 GCA_002474325.1 Opitutales bacterium UBA7389 | reverse complement strand
ATACCTTCGATTGTTGTACTCGCGGCTCGGTGTGCCCCACAACCCGAACACGGGCGAAGCCATGCTTTCGCAAACAACTATCCAGTTAGAAAAGCGGCTGCAATCGATACTACGACAACCCGCGGCTCGCAAATCACAACAGCTCCTAATTTGCTCTCCCGTTATCCGAAATCGCAAGGGCCACCATCAGCCGATCGCTAATTGGATAGCGAATCACGGATACGAGATGATGCGGGTAGATGGGGAGATCATTCTAACGGAGGACTTCGAAAAACTAGACCGCTATCGCGAGCACAATATTGAAATCGTCATAGCCGACTTGAATTCACTTCGAGGGTCCAAGGCGAAAATCAAATCAGTTTTGCAAGAAGCGCTGAAACGAGGAAAAGGCACAGCCTTGCTCCTGGACGACCGGGAGGAAATTGTCTCCTGGCTCTCCACTCATCGCATGGATCCGCGAACGGGCCAAGCCTTGCCTGAACTAGATCCCAAAGACTTTTCATTCAATTCGAGCAAGGGCTGGTGCCCCACCTGCCGGGGCCACGGGCGCATTTATCCCTGGATGCGAGAACAGTTCGATGAAAACGAACTATTGGAAAAATCTATCGGGGCTGACGCGGGTGATGACGACGAGTCGGACGAGATCGTCATCTGCCCGGATTGCCAAGGGGAACGGCTAAATCGCACCAGCCGGAATGTATTTCTCCCACTGAAAGCTAACCGCTGGATCTCCCTTCCTCAGCTCCTTTCCCTGACACCGCGAGTACTTCTCGAGACACTTAATCGTCTGAAACTAGACGCTCGCGGAAAATTGATTGCCCGGGATATAGTCGACCAAATTCGAGAACGTCTCCAGTTTATGGATAGCGTCGGACTAGAATACCTATCGCTCGATCGAGCAACGCAAACGCTTTCCGGGGGCGAAGCTCAACGCATTCGTCTGGCTGCTCAACTAGGGTCTAATCTGGCAGGAGTACTATATATTCTCGATGAACCCAGCATCGGCTTGCATGCCCGCGATGGCGATCGCCTTATCGGCACCCTCAAATCCCTACGATCGAAGGGCAATACTTTGCTCGTTGTCGAACATGATGAAGCCATGATGGAAAACGCGGATCGCATCATCGATCTTGGGCCGGGAGCAGGAACCCAAGGCGGAGAACTCATAGCCGAAGGTACCCTCGAGCAATTGAAGGGCAATCGTTCGTCATTGACCGGCAAATATCTGAAGAAAGGCATACCTCATCCAATCCGCGGCGAATACAGAAAACCGCCGCCTCGCGCTGCCAATCAAGACTTATGGGTGAAACTTTCCGGAGTGAATTTCCGAAATCTAAAGAACCAATCTATTCGATTTCCTATGGAACGTTTGATTATGGTTTGCGGTTCGTCAGGAGCGGGTAAATCCTCTCTTATCCGCGACCTCCTCGGAAATGCGGCATGCTACGCGATCAAAGCTAAAAAAAACAACCTAAGCGGCAAGCTGTTCGCCAACAAAGGCAAACCTATCGAGGGCGAAGAGGGATCCATTCTCTTCGATCAGTTAACCGGCGGCCATCGATTTCGTTCGGTCTTGGAAGTCGATCAGTCGCCCATCGGAAAAACGCCTCGTTCAACCCCTGCGACCTATTTAGGTGTATTCGATATCATCCGACAATTTTTCGCCAGCCTGCCGGAAGCGAAAATGAGGGGCTACAAGCCGGGCCGCTTTTCATTCAATACACCTCATGGGCGGTGCCCTACTTGTTCCGGAGCTGGCAGGGTGAAACTGGAAATGAGTTTCATGCCCGACACCTATATGGTTTGCGAGGACTGTAACGGTCTTCGATACGGGCAAGAATTGCTCGAACTGCATTGGCGAGGAAAGAATATCGCCGACACCCTGAACATGACTTTTGATGAGGCTGCCGAGTTCTTCAGTTTCCACACACGGCTCCAAGAAACCATGCAGTTGATGGTAGAGACCGGTCTCGGTTACCTAACCCTTGGACAAAGTAGTCCCACACTTTCTGGCGGGGAAGCTCAGCGAATGAAGCTGGCCACAGAATTAGCCAGAGGCCTACAGACTTTCACGGATCGCCGAAGAGGTATTCAACGAAAGAACCTCTATATTCTCGAAGAGCCCACCATTGGACTCCATCTAAGCGATTGCGAGAAACTGATCCGCCTCCTACATAGGCTCGTCGACCAAGGTCACACAGTCATCGTCATCGAGCATCACCTCGACCTGATTGCCGAAGCAGATTACCTCATTGAGGTCGGACCCGGCGGTGGACCCAAAGGAGGCAAGATACTCTACCAGGGAAACTTAAACGGACTGAATAGATCCAAGCGGAGCGTTACATTCGAATACCTACAGCCGAAAATCGGATAGGCCCAAGTTTTATTAAGGTAGGAAGGACTGGAGTAATCCTGAGCCTAGACGAAGGGCTCTGGCCTCCGTCTAGAAATGGTAGCAGCCTTTTTAATCCCGGTTCGAATATCCTTAATAATCCGCCCCTTCTGCACTGGCTGCGCAAGATGCCTGCCACACTTGTAGCTGTTCGCGCATACGATTCGCCAGCGATGCATGCCGTTCGATAATGTTCGTTGTCTCTCCCGGATCTTCGAGCAAATCGTATAGCTCCCATTCCGCCACAGGAGTCGTTCCATTATCGTGCCTTTGCCGTTTCTTGCTTGGATTGTGAACGAGCTTGAAACGATTATCATTGAACGTCGCCAAACCGTGCCCTTGAAATCCGATTGGCGACGGCCGAGCAAACCGCTTGCCTTCTAGAAGCGGAATTAGGGAGACTCCATCGTAAGGCCGTCGAAGGTCTTCGGAGAGCTTGTATCCAATTATATCCAACACGGTTGGAAAATAGTCGCTCGTAACTACTGACACGGAAGTCTCCCTTCCCGCTTCTATGCGAGCTGGCCATTCGATTAGGCCTGGCACTCGCACGCCTCCTTCATACAGCGAGCGCTTGCGCCCTCGAAATGGGTCCGCCGAACCCTGAGAACGACCTATTTTTCCTGGATTCCCTTCTGGGCCATTATCCGCCGTAAAACAGACCATGGTATTGTCCGCCACACCCCACTCCCGCAACAACGATCTCAAACGACCCATCTGGCGATCTACTGCCGTGATTACCGCGTAATAGTGCTGAGTGTCTTCATCAAGATCTGGATACATAGCCAAGAACTCCGGGCCACCTACAACCGGCACGTGGGGGGCGTGAAACCAGATGACAGCGAGAAAGGGCCGGTCATCACGAACCGCCTCGTTCATGAAAGCCACCGCCTTGTCCATTACGAGCTTAGCCGTATCGCCCACCAATCCCTCCGCAGGCCCATCCACAATATTCCTCCCATTGTGATAGAACAAGACCCTGGGATCAATAATACCATCGTGGGCGTTTTTATGACTGTAGGGATCCCATGTAGAAATAGAGTATTCCGTGCTAAACCATTCATCGAATCCAGACATTCCAGGTGTCATGTAATTCTTTTCCGGCTTACGGTTATTTTTTCCCGAATAGTCAGGAGCCAGAGTCCCTAAATGCCACTTTCCGAAGTGCCCCGTCCGATATCCATGCATTTTCAGCACTTCAGCGATACTGATTTCATCTCGATGTAAGTGTCCCTGGTTCGCCGTAGGAATCCCGTAGCGATTCGGATGACGCCCTGTGAGCACGGATCCGCGAGTAGGGCTGCACACAGGGGCGGCCGCGTAAAATCGATCGAATCGCAGTCCCGACCTAGCCATTTCATCCAAACCTGGCGTAATGACAACTTCATTACCGTTGAATCCTACATCGGCCCATCCCAAATCATCCGCCATACAAAGAATGATATTAGGGCGCTCGGCCAAACAGGAAACCGCAACGAACAGCGAAAAAATATTGAGGAGGCATTTCATATAAAACAGAGCTATAGGATCTGCCCAAATCAAGCAAGCCATCTTAAAAAGCACCCAATAGCTGCATTTCGAATGCT
>DKNL01000147.1:2436-3968 GCA_002474325.1 Opitutales bacterium UBA7389 | reverse complement strand
ATTGGGCGAATCGCTCGCAGAATGCAGCGCCAAGAAAGCCGCGATGTCCCGTTACGAGTACTTTCACGATACCGCTTTCGCTCAAGATTCCCACTCTAAGCTCACTTCCACTTCCTCCAGCGAAGTCCCCTTAGTCTCCGGGACGAATAGCTTCACCCAGACAAGCTGGAGAATCATCATAAAGCAGAAGAATCCGAATACGACACTTGGTGCGAAGGCCTCGACCATGGTCGGGAAAAAGAGGGTTAGGAGAGCCGCGAACACCCAATGGGTTCCGCTACCTAGAGTTTGGCCTTGGGCGCGATGAAGATTCGGGAAGATTTCAGAAATAAACACCCAGATAACGGCACCCTGACCCACAGCGTGAGCGGCGATGAAAGCGAAAATGCAAACTGGAACGATGGCGAAGCTCTCAGAGGCGAATGCCCATGAGCAAAGCCCAAGCGAAGCGATGTATCCAAGAGATCCGATATACAACAAAGTTCGTCGTCCCGCGCGATCAATCAGCCAGAGTCCAACGAAGGTAAAGATCAGATTGGTGATTCCTATTCCAACCGACTGCAGCAAAGCCGCCTTCTCTCCCAGACCGGTCATTTCAAAAATGCGCGGAGCAAAATAGAGAATGGCGTTGATCCCGGAGAGCTGATTGAAAAACGCGATAAAAAAGGCCAACAAGATTGGAATCCGAAGCTGTTTGGTCCAAAAACCGCCCGTACTGGCAGCGTTGTGCGACACGGTCCCGATCTCCTCCACTTTAGCGGCAATTTCTTCCTCTCCAAGCTCAGGGTGAATCTGTCGTAAGACCGCGGAGCCCGCTTCCCGATCGTTCTTTCGTCCAATCAGCCAGCGCGGGCTTTCCGGTAGTCCAAAACACATGACGCTATAGACAAGAGCAGGTATCGCCTCGACGCCCAGCATCCAGCGCCAAGCGTTCTCACCTGCGCCTCCTATTAAGGCATTAGAAACAAAAGCTATCAAAACGCCGAATACGATATTGAACTGAAACATCCCTGCCAATCGACCACGGTACTTTGCTGGTGCGATCTCGGAAATGAAGAGCGGAGCCGCCACTGTAGAAATTCCGACTCCCAATCCCCCAACAAAGCGGGCGATGATCAGGGAATAAACATCCGTCGCTAGCGCCGACCAAATAGCCGATACTAAATAGAGAATGCCAATCGAAAGCAGCGTTCGCTTTCGCCCCAGGACGTCGGTAGGCCAGAAGCCGATCAAGGAGCCTACAACCATTCCCCACAAGGCTGCGCTCATTGCTAGACCATGGAGTCCCGCACTCAGGGCCCAAAGGTTTTGAATCGTTTGCTCGGCGCCAGAAATGACCACAGTATCGAAACCGAAAAGGAATCCAGCCAAAGCTGCAGTAATTGACCAGAGGAAGAGTCGCTTGTTTTGCATAAACAGAGATTTAGAGATTGGGATGATCTGTGAAATACGAATCTAGTAATAGAATACAAACCAGTTATTTCTATCACCTCGATCGGCTTTCCGAACGAGCAACTCCAACCAGTCCGTCA
>DKNL01000147.1:0-2158 GCA_002474325.1 Opitutales bacterium UBA7389 | reverse complement strand
CCTCGATGGGCTTTCCGAACGAGCAACTCCAGCCAGTCCGTCAACTCAGAGAAAGGAAATCAGTTCTATCGCCTTTACCCCACCCCAGAAACGTCAATCCAGGTATATCATCTCGTTCAGATTGAACAGCGCCAGGCAGTAGTCAACTAGAGCTGCTCCCTTGTAGGAATCAAAATTTCCATACAATCCTTCTGGCGTTGCCAAAGAAGCAGGCTGGCGACCCTCCGCTTCCAAGGAGGCCGCTTGTCCCTCGAGAAAAGATAGCCCTGCGTTTCGCTCCGAATCCGTCTCCTCCCTGGCGAACAGCTTTTCGTAAGCGCTGCGGATCCACTCTTTGTAGTCGCCGCGGTTGGCCTTGTTGATAATCTCTCCAGCCAAATGGCGGGACGCCTTCATCGAAAATTCGGAATTCAATAACGTCAATGATTGAGGGGCGGTGGTGGATACATTGCGACGGCCACAGCTAGCATTGGCATCGGGCCGGTCGAAAACGTCGAACATGGGGAACCGCAGATTTCTTCGCGTGAATAGATATATGCTTCGGCGGGTGTGCTCCGACTCGTCTTCGCTCACTTCCCACTGTTTTTCCAGAAGGGTGATTGCCACTTCATGGGGCAATGGCGGATGGACGCCTGGACCACCTCGCTTGCGATTCAATTGGCCGCTAGCGAAAAGCATCGTATCGCGAATGGCCTCCCCTTCCAGTCGCTTGCGGTTCATTCTGGAATACAGTCGATTCTCCGGGTCCTTTTCTAGCGCCCGATCCCAGGAATCGCCAGTCGAGCGACTCGCTTGACGATATGTGGCCGACTGCAGCATAAGTCGATGCAAGTCTTTCAAACTCCAATCTCCAGCAATCAATTCGCCAGCTAGCCAGTCCAGCAATCCAGGATGGGTCGGGCGATCTCCTAGAATTCCGAAATCATTAGGCGTGCCCACGATAGGACTACCAAAGTGATGCTGCCAGAGTCGATTAACGATTACGCGAGCAGTCAACGGATGCTCAGGATGGGTTAGCCAATCCGACAATGCCATCCGACGCCCTGACGTTTTCGAATTGTCGCTCGATTGAGGAACCGTCATTCCCATCGGATTGACGACCCGAATAAAGGCCGGATCCACCAGTTCTCCAGGAGAACGAAAATCCCCTTTCTTCATAACGAAGCTTGATGGAGGCTCGGCATCCTTCTCCAAGAAGACGTGGCTTAATTGCTTTTTTTTCTCAGGAAATTCCATATTCGCGAATACTGCCCGCAATCGGTAATAATCTTCTATACTAATAGGATCCGACTTATGTGCATGGCACTGGGCGCACTCTAATGTGAGTCCCATGAACGCCAGGCCTGTCGAAGAGATCATCTCGTTCAGCACGGTATGGGCTCGCTCTTCATCGAGATTGATATCCGGCATATCCGGTCCTGATACCAAAAATCCCGTAGCTATCGCCTTGGATTCATCTTCTGGATACAACTCATCCCCAGCAATCTGCAAGCGGACAAACTCATCGTAGGGCATATCAGCGTCTAAGGCATCAATTACCCAATCCCGGTAACGCCAGGCGTCCTCGCGGACTTGATCGTGCTCGAATCCATCGCTTTCAGCAAAGCGAGCCACGTCTAGCCAGTGCTGAGCCCAACGTTCTCCATATGCTGGATCCGCCAAAAACCGATCGATCAAGCCCTCATAGGCGGAATTCGATCTATCCGTCAGGAAAGCCGCCACTTCATCCTTTGTCGGCGGCAATCCCCGCAAATCGAAAGACAAACGACGAATCAATGTCCTTCGATCTGCAGCGGGCATCAAAGTCAGATCCTCCGTTTCCAGACGGGAAAGGATGAATCGATCGACGCCATTGCGAATACGGGATTCACCCCTAACCTTGGGCGGTACTATATCAAAGACCGGCTGAAAAGCCCAATGGCTCCGATCTTCATCCGTAATCGGCTTCTCGATCTCCAACCGATTGCGCCTCTCTCCAAAACATAAAGTGGCCAAGCAAATCGCGCCCAACATAGCGATGCCGGCCTTATTCACCTGATATAAGCGCATCGACACTTGTCGGAAACCCTGATTTGCAGGTGGCCTCGTTGCTAACTCTGGTACGGAGGACCGGGCCGGCCCTCCGTATACTTCGCTTGGAGGATCGAGACGATACTCC
>DKNL01000297.1 GCA_002474325.1 Opitutales bacterium UBA7389 | reverse complement strand
GAGTGCGGGCTCCATGAGCCGTCGGGGGACGTCGATTTTCAGATCTAGGCAAATTGCGGGAGAACAAAAAAAGCCGCAATCCCAAGTTCATTTAGGATGCGGCTTCGAAATTCGGTTTTTTGACGCGGCGTTAGGCCTTCTCGATCATTCCGGCTTTAATAGCTTTTACGCTCACCCACATGCGTTTCACTTGGCCGGAGGGGAGGCGAACTTTGACTCGCTGTACGTTGGGGCGGAACTTGCGGGTTGTGGCCTTGGTGACGTGCGTGCCGATACCGCCGCTTTTCTTTGATTGTCCCTTACGATTAATTCTACTGCCTGTGGTGGGGCGTTTACCGGTAATTGCGCAAATTCTAGCCATGACTGAAGTTGATTGAGAACGGTGGAAGAAAGGGGAGGGCTCTTTGGTTGGCAAGCAGTTTTTTCCAAAAATTGGGCTGCGAAATCTTCGTGGGGATCTAGGCCGTGCGTATGGCGCTGAGAGCCTGGAACTTTTGGCCCATCATAGTCGGATGGACAAGCTGTCGCAGGGGCCCCATTTGATCGTTTTCTCCCTCGAAAGCCCGTTTCAAGAACGCGGGGGCGCCGCGTAGTATAAACGATTCTTGGCTTTGCAAATCAATCGATTTGAAGCCATGTTTTTCCAATTTATGGATTAGCCAATCCCAGCAAATATGGCAGGTGATGTCTTGTTGCCCTATCCTTTCCAGAAGCTCGCTATATTGTTGGTGCGAGCTATAGGCTCGTCCTGTTCCTTGGGCGGTGTCGAATGCCAGGCTTTGCCAAGTTTTCCCGTAATCGAACGCGAGGAATACGCCTTGCCAATCGAGTCCGGCTATATCCTCGAGCAAGTCGCTCGCTCCAGTTGGCAGATCGATGTTATAGCCTTCCGATGTCGGATGGGGAAGATCTGGCAATCTGTCCAGTATGTCGTCCGACCGGGGCTGGCACTCGATGGTGCGGATTCCTTCATCACTCACTTCAAATCGTTTTTCTAGCCAGCAGCCTTGGCGATAGACGACGCTCGAAAATGGTTGAGCATCAAATACTTCGTTGGAGAAAACGATTGCGGGCCCCTCGATTTGAAAGGATTCGCCCAAAGCGATTGAGGTGATTGTTCGGAATGGGGTTTCGATATCGCTAAATAGCTGATTGCCCGGTTCAGGCCCGATTTCAATCCAGGCGAGTTCATTTGGGTTTAGCGAAATGGCTTTAGCCAAGTTTATTGAGGCTTCCAGAATAATTGGGGCAAACGCCGATTTGAGGCTGCTGGCGGTGAAGAAGTCGGACTCCCGGCTTTTACCAATTCGCGGCCGATCTGATCGATAGTAGCCGATCTTAGGGTGATATAGGGCTATTTCGATGAATTTTCTGAATCCAATTGAACCCTTGGTGTCGCATGCATTTTCGAGAATGGACCTAACCTCCGATGATTCTATGGGTCTGAATTCCATTTATGTTTTTGACTCTCGTTGTTATGCGAATCGACTGGGAAGTTGATCAAAAGGATTGATTGGACCCTTTATGCAAGGGGCAATTTGCAGAAATGGAATTGGCTAAAAGAACAGTACTGATTAGCGCGGCAGCCCTATCGTTGGTGTTGGGGTATCGCTTCCTTGGCGACTTATCACGACAGGGTGGAATCGGAAACTATTTGGAGTCCCGGGAGAGGTCTTCTGAACTAAAGAAGGCCCTTGAGTTCATCAATGCCTATCATGTCGATGGCGATGCTTCTGAAATAGGGGTCCTGACCGAGTCGGCCATGGAAGGCATGATTTCCCAATTGGATCCTTACTCGGAATACCTCGATTTCGAGCGTCTGAAACGGTTGGACGAAGACACGAAGCAAGAGTTTGGAGGTATAGGAGTGCAAGTAGAGATGCGGGATGAGTATGTCACGGTGGTGACTCCGCTCGAAGGCACGCCTGGAGAAAAAGCCGGCCTACTACGGGGGGACCGAATTGTAGAGGTCGACGGTGAAAGTCTGAAGGGTCTGGGCTTTACGGAGTCTGTTGCCAAACTAAAAGGGCGTCCGGGTACAAAAGTGGCGATTTCGGTGGTCAGGGAGAATGAGCCGGACCGACTGAAACTTGAGATTATACGGGAGCTCATAGAAGTGGATAATGTTCATGGTGCCGAGATTCTTAATGAGGGAATAGGCTACTTGCGGATTTCCCAATTTGGTAGAAGAACGGGGGAGGAGCTTTCTGAGGTAGTAGAATTTCTTTTGGAGAGAGGGATGCAGGCTTTGATAATCGACTTGCGTAACAACCCTGGGGGATTGCTTGACTCGGCTGTAGAAGTGGCAAGCCAGTTTCTTCCCCACGGAGAGTTGATTGTATCCACAAAAGGGCGTCATGATTCGATGTCGGAGGAATGGCTAGCTGTGAACCATGGTCAGTACCATGAATTTCCACTGGCTGTACTCATAAATCCTGGTTCGGCGAGCGCCTCGGAAATCTTAGCAGGAGCCTTGAAGGACTCTGGTCGAGCAAAGCTGGTCGGCGATAAGACTTTCGGCAAAGGGTCTGTCCAGAGTATATTGCCATTGGGCTCTGATACCGGTTTGAAACTGACAACCGCCAAATACTACACGCCGGGTGGCTATGTGATTCATGAGAGGGGCGTGGAACCGGATATCGTCGTTGAAATATCGCCGCAAGAAGAGGCCAATCTCATAATTCAACGGAGTCGGTTGAAAACCATGCCGACGGAGGAATTCGTAGAGCAATTCGAGTTCGAACCCATTGAGGACAAGCAGCTGAATAAGGCTGTGGACTTGCTCGAGGCAATTGTTGCTCAGTCCTAGGATGATTCTCGGTATAGAAAGTTCATGCGACGAATCAGCTTTGGCACTGCTCGATCGGTCGAAAGGAATCGTGGGCGAATGGGTCAGTAGCCAGGTGACATTGCATGCTGAATACGGCGGAGTGGTTCCTGAGTTGGCAAGTAGAGAGCATTTGTCGAATTTCGCTCCGCTATTAAGAGAGCTTCGCAAACAGTACAGTTTCGCAGAAATCGACGAAATCGTCGTGACGGCCGGACCCGGGTTGGCAGGTTGTTTGGCGATGGGCATAGCCGTGGGCAACGCATTGTCCATATCTCTTAACATCCCAGTTTACGCCGCGAACCATTTGAGAGCCCACGCCCATTCCGTTTTTATCGAGACCCACGCAGCCAGTCCTAGCGATTTTGATGCTGAGCTCGATCGAATGCTGCCCCATCTTTCCTTAATCGTTTCAGGTGGAAATACGCTCTTGGCTCATATCGATGAAGACCGATTGATAGAACTGATCGGGGAAACGATAGACGATGCGGCCGGCGAAGCGCTCGATAAAGGAGCCAAGCTGCTAGGCTTAGGCTATCCGGGAGGACCGAAATTGGAAGCTATAGCCAGGTCGGGAAACTCAGAAGCCTATGACTTCCCTAGGGCACTGATGGAAAGAGCGAATTTCGACTTTAGCTTCTCGGGATTAAAGACTAGTTTGCGTTACCTGCTCGAAGGCATTTCCGAGGCTGAGCTCGATAGGCGGCTACCCGATATTTGTTCGTCTTATCAGGAAGCTGTAGTTGATGCTCTAATACAAAAAACTGGAAAGGCTTTGCGTAATCGCGAATACCGGAGCGTAGGGCTATCGGGCGGTGTCTCCAATAACGGATTGTTGCGGCAACGATTTCGGGATCTTGCAATCGGGGCACGCTTGACTCCTCTGCTGGCGAGAAAAGAACATACAGGAGACAATGCCGGGATGATAGCCTTCAGCCGAATTTTCGAAAAATCGAAAGACCTGGAAATGAAAATAGATATTCATCCTGGGGCTCGAATCACCCATGTGTTTTGACTTTGGCCACTTTTCGGGAGCCTTGTTTTTCCCCTAATTTTTTCTTAGCCGGCTTCTTTTTGGCTGAATTTCGCCCACTCGGAGCTTCTTTCCTTTTGCCTGATTGCGAAGTTCGTTTTTTGGCTAATTTCTTCTTAAGCGTGGAGGAGGCCTTCTTGCTCTCGCAAGCCTTGCTCTTCGGCCCTTCATGCTTTTTGCCAGAACCTTTTGAGGTTCCGCTTGAGGAAGACTGGGATCGAATTCGAGCTGTATCTGGTTTTTCAGACAGGATTTTCTGCGTGGATATCCTCGAATTTGAATAGGTTGCGACGAGCTTAGAGAAAGATCGAAAATTCGGATGAGTTGCGGAGCCAAGCAAGCTGTAGAAAACAGTCTCAGAAGGAAGCGTTTGGCAGTCCAGTTGGCGAATCGCCGCAATAGCTTGTCGGCCGTCTTCAGTGCGGCGACATCCAAGAGCATCTGTAAGAAAAGTGGCGTCGATATCTTCATCAATGGATTGAAGAGCCGTTTGATAGATACAGATAGGAGTTTCCAGACCGCAAACAAGTACATGATAAATCTCGTGATCTCGCAAATATGATTCAATCCCGGGCGCGGCCAGTGCAGAAAAGCTCTTTTTGGAAAAGACCTTTGCATTGTGGGCTCGTTGTTTGAGTAGGGTGTTCGTCGAACCGATTTTATCGGGGACTTGCTCTGTGAAGATGGTCTCTATTCCAAGCGTTTGGGCGGCATCGATGGCAAAGGCGCACCGCCTTAGAAACTCGTCTTTGTTGGCAAGCGTATCGATGAAACAATCCTGAATATCGACTACTATGAGTGCCATTGATTGCGTTAGATCTGCATTATTTTGTCGCGAGCTGGGCATGGTTTTAAGGTTGGAGCGCTCAAAAACGGAAGCGAGCTCAATACGTTTTCGAAGAATTTTCTAGCCAGTGGAAACCGCGTTCGGTTCACTCTTCGTTTTTATGATGGATTGGCATATATCTCCCATTTCCCGCAGTTCTGCTTTTTCTGGCGAGCCCTTTGAGAGAGATGACCGCGTGGCGAGTTTGCTCGTTCGGGTAGATAGTGAAATCGAGCGTATCGATTTAAGGGAATCCGAGGAGTCCGACTATCGAATATTAGGTGATTTGATTTGCAGGTGGACCCAGCTTTTCAAGCCCAGAGACCAGCACGATAAAGAGGTTCAAGAGGCATTGAAACTGACCGCCGACAATCTATTTGTCAGTCTGTTTGAAGGCGAAGATGGTCCCAGTGAGGAAAACTCGGAACTTAAGCGCCTCCTTAGCCTAATGCTAGAGCGGCGCCGGCTTCTTAGGTTGAAACACAAGGAGGCGGGATATTTGTGGTATATCCATCGGCCGAGTAAGATAGAATATCCGGTTCCGGATGTGGAGTTAGACCCACAGTTCTTTATCGAGAATCAAGAGAAGCTCGCATTCTTAGGTGCATCGGAAGATGGGCGTTTGGCCAAGCAAACGGAATCGGCCCCAACAGGAACTAGTTCTCGGTCAGTTTAGTTGAGTTTTAGGTAAGGGGTTATGCGTCGGTTGCCCAAACAGATCTACGTGCTTATTGCAGCAGCGGTTGTATTGGGATTCTTACTAAGGGAGATTGATCGAAAAACTTCAGAGGCTGGCGAGTCGATAATCGAAGCGGAACTGATCCAAGGAATTCCCGCTATTCCAAATCTGGCCGGATGGCCTCGAGAATTTCTAGAGGAGCTCAAGAACGTCCATGCGGGTTTCCAAGAGACGGAAGGTAGGATGGAGGCGTTGGCAAGCTTGGGAGAGTTGTATATGGCGAATGGATTTTATGGCGAAGCGTGGCAATGCTTTTCAACATTGATTATACTGGATCTTGAGAATCCTCGTTGGCCCTATTTTCTAGGCTTAACGACGAGAGATTATCGTGATAAGCGGATTGCTATTGACGCTTTTGAGCGGGCCATCCGCATGGACAACGAGTATTTAAATATTCGATATGAGTTAGGATCGATTTATTTGGCTTCAGGCCACATACTCGATTCGGTACACCATTTTAATGCCTTAATCCAAGTCGATGTGTGGAGGCCTTGGGCACACTTTGGCCTGGCGAGGGGATTTTCGGCACAAGGGAGCTACGATGATGCATCCGAACATTTGATTGAAGCAGTCAAGCTAGAGCCTGAAGCTCGATCGATACATGCTCTATTGAGCGAGGTGGCGTTGAATCAGGGCGATCGGGAAACGGCTTTGGAATCGCAGCGACAAAGGGATGACCTGGGTTTCGATAAGACTCCCTATGATCCTTGGGCTCAATCGCTTGCGGATCGATGCTATGATCCGATTCGCTTGATAAAGTTCGCTAGAGCGGAAGTCTTCAGCGAAAACATCGATGCGGCCCGCGATGTTCTTGCTAGATTAGATAAGCTTTTCGGGGAGGATGCTCAGGATATGGTGGAATTGGAAGTTTTGAGGGATTTGATAGAAGGCGATACGGATTAGCGATTGATAAAATTGTGGAATTAGCCGGGAGGCCTTCCGAAGGCCTTAAGTTACGAAAAGGTTACGGGAATGTTACGAGCGAGTTACTTTTCGCAGCATGGTGAAATTACGCTTGCGAGGAGGGTGCAGGGATTCAAAGGGCTAGGTCGAAGCTTGAACGTCGTTTTCGCTTCTTCCGTAATCACAATCTAAAAACGACAATAATGGGTAACAATATTAAATTCATCCTCGCCGCGTGTGCTGTGCTCGCGTGCTTTGCGTCAGGGGCCAGGGTTTTGGCAGATTCGGCTAGCTACGACAAAATTTGGAACGCTCCAATAGTGAAAAAACTGGGCTTTACCGGTCGCCTGCAAGGGGACGCCTACCATTTCGATGGAGAAGGCAAATCAAACGACGACCTGGCTTGGCGCCGTTTTCGCGTCGGCTTAAAAAAGAGCGTTGAGAGGGACGTCGTGCTGCACAGCGAAATTGACCTGGACATTGACGGTATCAACAATTGGGACGACTTTTACCTGCGCCTAACCGACACATACGTGGGATGGAACCCGTCGAGCGAAACAAAGTTCAAATTCGGCAAGCAGTCTGCAGGCTTCACCCTGGATGGCTCGACGTCTTCCAAGTCGCTCATCGTTCCGGAACGCAATATTGTTGCCGGAAACCTCTGGTTCGGCACCGAGTACTTCACTGGTGCCAGCGTTGGTGGCGATATTGACATATGGAGCTATAAGGCGGGCGTTTTCTCCTCTAGTGGCGAAGCTGAGTTTGGCCACTTCGACGCTGGATACTTCGGCCTGTTTTCCATCGGCCAAGCGGTCGGTGAAGATGGCTTGTGGCGCCTAGACTACGTGTACAACGATCCGGATTACTCCACCGACCACCGTAACTTCAAAGGCAGGCTGGATGTAGGCACTGCTGATCACGAGCACGTACTTGCATTTGTCTACAAGCAGATGATTAACGAAAGTCTTGGCATTTGGGCCGATATCGCAACCTCCAAGGGCGTTGAGGACTCCGCTTTCGGTGTTGACCAGAGCGACCTGCTCGGTTTCAGCATCAAGCCTTTCTACAACTTCAGCGACAAGTTGCAACTCGTGGTTGAGTATGCTAGCGTTACGAGTCTGGACGCGGAGCGGGATGTAAAGCTCGCCCGCTATGCCGCCAAAAACGACGCAGCCAAGGTTGAGACCGCCCACAACTTGCTGCTCGGCTTCAACTGGTACCTCTACGGCCACAAGCTGAAATGGCACAATGCTGTCGAGTACAACTATGGAATCAACCAGAGCGGTTCCGGCGACAACTACATCGGCTACGGCCTAACGTCCGCTTTCCGTATTAGCTGGTAAGCGGCATTTTCCCAAACGAATAGGTATAAATTATATTAGAAAGCACACAGAACCAATGAACTCAGCAATATGTAAAATAATCGGCCGCATTCTCTTGCTTGCAGTAGCCTGCGGATCGCTTTCTCTGGGGCACGCCGCCGAGAAAATCGTGATTAAGGGGTCTGACACTCTGGGCGCTAAAATGGTGCCTCAACTCGCGGAAGAGTTTAAGGCCTCACTTTCCAAGGAGGGCGTCGAGGTTATATTTGAGATTGCCGCCGAAGGCTCTTCGACGGGGATCGCAGCGGTGATAGATGGTACGGCCGACTTGGGAATGTCGAGCCGAGAGGTGAAAGGAACCGAACTTACTAAAGGTCTTTTAGCAGGTGTGAAAATGGAGTCGATCACCGTCGCAAAAGATGGAATTGCGATTATTGTGAACAAGGGCAATCCGATGGATAAGATTCGGTCGCGGGAAGTTGAAAGGATCTTTACGGGTGACGTTGCTAACTGGGCGACGGTGAATGGCAAATCGGGGGCTGTCTCCATTTATACGCGCAACACCTCTTCCGGAACCTACGCAGTTTTTCAGGACATGGCCTTGCGCAAGCGTGACTACGCTCCGTCCTCTCAAAAAATGGCGGGCAATGAGCAAATCGCTTCCGAAGTGGCTAAAAATTCTAATGGAATCGGATACGTTGGATTGGCATACATAGGAACTCCAGGTGTTACCCCGTTGCCCGTTGACGGCATTAAACCTGACAATCCGGAATATCCGTACGCCCGACCATTGTATTTCTATCACAATGCCAACAGCGAGATGCGTCCGATCGTAAGCCGGTTTGTCGAATTCTGCCTCAGCAAGGAAGGTCAGAAGATAGTCGAGTCCGTACATTTTATACCGGTCAATTAGAGCGATTGGGTCTTTGGGGGTTTTCGATTGAATCGACTTGCTCCCTGAATGACATATGGATCATATGTCGACGCGATGCTTTCCCATTCAGGAACCAGGTTTCCGCGAAGAACTCGAGCAATTCGGGTTGAGGCGGGTAGTCTTTCGGAGAAGAACAGGCTTATTTTTATAGCCGAATGCCCTTCAAACGAGGGATCTTCATAATGCCTTTCGCTTTGCTTCAAGAAACGGCGTTTCATTATCGCTTCCATGGATAAGCGCAGTTCCAAAACCCGCTACCAGCTAGCGTCGAACCGCAAGTCATTCTTGGGACTAACCAAGGAAAGCGCGCTTAAGGGATTGTTCGGCGGTAACGCGTTCGTTTCGATTGTTGTGCTCGGCCTCATTACATTGTTCTTGTTCAAAGAAGGCGCGGGATTCTTTGGCCAGTATAGAGATAGCCTATTGCTCTACAGGCAATCGGGCCTCGAGTATGTAGAGCTGATGCGGGGACAGCAAAATGCGCTTTCAGCGCTGACCCGCTATCTGAATTCCATTCGTTCTAGGCAGATTGAAAAGCTAGCGGAGGAGGGTTACGACTTTCAAGAATCGCGAGCGATCATGGAAGAGAGCGAGGATTTTTTCTATGATTTCGAAGACCTCGCTGTTCCCTTGAGGGAGCATGTTATCGAGGCAAATGAAATTCTTTCTGCTGCCCGCGATTCCTATCAGGAGATGCAGAATTTGTCTGAGCATCGGGAAAGTTTGCTCAAGTCGGGCAGGCAAGACGAAGCCGATGCATTGGAAATCCGAGAAATCGACTTCGCCCTCTTTTTTGACATCGTGAAGTCGCGCGAAAGCGAATACATTAAGATCAATGAAAATCTCATCCGAGGGATAGAGGGGATTCTGCCGTCTACGCCCGATTTTGGCGATGCGGAATTGCAGGCCAAGACGGAGCGATTCAAAGAGCTCGCGGAGATGTTTATCGAGGAGGTTTCAAAGTTCGAAGAGAATGTTCTCGCTTGGGAACGCTCGAGACCGGTACCGATTAGCGAAGCATTTACTTCGTTTATATTCGGAAAAAAATGGGTAACGAATAGTTCGATACAAGATTGGTACGGGCTGATTCCATTAATGTCCGGATCCTTGCTGGTAGCTATGGTGGCCATGTTTTTCGCGGTTCCCTTAGGTGTCGGAGCTGCTATTTACGTGAATCAGGTTGCACGATCTCTGGAGCGTGATCTCATTAAACCCTACATTGAGTTTATTTCCGCTATTCCGTCAGTAGTAATAGGTTTCTTTGGGATCGCTGTGTTTGGAACATTGATACGAGAAGTCTCGGGATGGGAGTCGCTCGCGTGGATAGACTTTTTTCCGATAAGCGAGCGTTTGAACGCATTCACGGCTGGCGGGCTATTGGCTCTAATGGCGATTCCGACTATTTTCACGCTCGCCGAGGACGCCCTCAATAATGTCCCGCTTTCGTACAAAGAAGCATCCATGGCTATGGGTTCGACGCGATTGCAAACAATTGTGAGGATCATCGTTCCCACGGCTCTGTCGGGCATCATATCGGCGGTGTTGCTGGGATTTGGTCGAGTGATTGGGGAAACGATGGTGGTGTTGCTTTGCGCTGGCAACAGGATCGAAATTCCAAGATTCGCCGAGGGGATAGGAGTCGTCTTTGAGCCTGTCCATACGATGACAGGGATAATCGCCCAGGAATTGGGCGAGGTTGTCCATGGAAGCATGCATTATAGAGCATTGTTCATGGTTGGTCTTGTTCTTTTTCTCATCTCTTTGTTAATCAACTACTTTGCTCAGAAGATAGTGATGAAGTTCCAGATCTCCAGGGGTTAGGTTGATGTTATGAGCCCCTCCAAAACAGTCGTCCGTGAATCCATGGAAAAGTCTCTTTTCGGAAAATCCACGAAGAGCAAGTTAGTGGAACGCCTGGTATTTGCTCTTTTCCGTTTGGGCACGTATTTTGTGCTCCTGTGCGCGGCAACTATATTCGTAGACATTGTCTACAAAGGGGGTAAAACGGTTTTCCGCAGCGAGTTCCCATTCTTGAATGTGGAATTCCTGTCGGATTCTCCACAGACCTTGCACGTATTTGAGTATCAGGGTCGCAAATACGAAATGAGTGATTCTAATTTCAGGAGTTTTCGCCAAGGAATCGACGAACCAATCGTGACAGAGACATACGCCTATTCAGGGGGAGGAATTTGGCCCTGTATTGCCGGAACATTGCTCCTCGTTGCAGGGGCGATGATAATCGCAATGACTTTGGGTGTTCTCAGCGCGATTTTCTTGAGTGAGTATTCGCGCCCTGGCAAGATCTTGAACGCAGTCAGGCTGTCTATTCTAAATCTGGCAGGCGTCCCGTCCATCGTATTTGGTATTTTCGGTATGGGGATGTTTGTATTGGCCTTTGGCTGGAACGTTTCCTTAATCGCGGGCTGGTTTACCTTGGCCCTCATGGTGTTGCCGATAATCATTTCCGCTAGCGAGGAATCCATGAGGGCTATTCCGCAAGGCATGCGCGACGCTTCTTTTGCCTTGGGAGCCACCCAATGGACGACGATTCGAACCAATGTCTTGCCCTACGCGATGCCCGGCATTTTGACATCTTCGATCATTGGCGTCGCTAGAGTAGCTGGGGAAACGGCTCCAATCATGTTCACTGCTGCCTATGCTCTTCGAGATCAGCTTCCATGGGAAGGGCTCGAGCGTTGGTACGATCTGTTTTTCCAGGGTGTTATGGCGCTTCCTTACCATATTTACGTAGTCAGCGCCAAAATTCCTCAGAACGAATACACGTCGAGAATGCAATATGGCACTGCTTTCGTGTTTCTATTTATTGTTGCTGCCATCGCCTTGAGCTCGATTTTGCTAAGAATCCGTATGAGAAAGAAATATCGCTGGTAATGTCCTTAGCATCGCTCAGACTTCAAAAGTAAATAACAATGGATACTCCTGCAGTTGAATCCCATAGGGGGGATAGAAACCCGTCGTTGATACGGATTTCGGATTTCGATTTTTCGTATGGCGATAAACAAGCGCTCTTCGATATTAATATGGATATCGCTGAGCATGAAGTAACCGCTTTTATTGGTCCGTCGGGCTGCGGCAAGAGTACTCTACTTCGTTGTATCAATCGCATGAACGATCTCATCGAATCTGCTCGAATAGATCGTGGAAAAGTTGAAGTTAATGGTCTCGATATTTACGACGAACGGGTAGATGCGACCGAGTTGAGAAAGCGTATCGGCATGGTTTTCCAAAAATCGAACCCGTTTCCCAAGAGCATTTACGAAAACGTGATTTACGGGCTACGAATTCAAGGGATCAATAGAAAATCTGAGCTGGATGAAACTGTGGAGCGTTGCCTCAAGGGAGCTGCGCTTTGGGAAGAGGTTAAGGACCGATTGGATACGAGCGGACTGAGCCTTTCAGGAGGGCAGCAACAGCGGCTTTGCATAGCTCGGGCGATGGCGGTAGGGCCAGATGTATTGTTGATGGATGAACCTTGTTCCGCATTGGATCCAGTAGCCACCGCTAAAATCGAAGAACTCATTCATGAACTAAAGAATGATTACACAATCGTAATTGTTACCCATAACATGCAACAAGCTGCCCGTGTTTCTGATCGAACGGCGTTTTTTTACATGGGAAATTTAATCGAAATGAACGCGACCGACCAGATTTTCATGAGCCCAGATAAGGAGCAAACAGAGGCCTATATATCAGGGCGCTTTGGATGAATAGGCGTTCTTATTTGCTATTTCCGCAATTGAAGTTAAAAGTAGAAAACAAGAGATGAAGCGTTTCTTTCACGAAGAGCTCGAAGCGATCCGCTCGCACATCATGGAAATGGGCGAGCGAGCAGTGGAAAGCGCGAATCTTGCCTTGAGAGCTTTAGAACAAAGGGACCTCGATATCGCTGAAAGCGTAATAGAAGGGGATGAGATAATCGACGCGATCGAAACCCGGATCGATGAGGAGGTAGCTCGCTACATTAGTCTGAGAGCCCCGGTTGCTAAGGATCTGCGATTGCTTTTCATTGCCGTGAAGGCGAGTCACGATCTCGAGCGTGTTGGTGATGAAGCGACAAGTATCGTAAAGAGGACCAAGAAGATTTTGGCTAGCAATGAGACCTATCGGGAATTGGGGCGTGTGCCTGACATGTGTGAGCTTGCGATAAGTATGCTGAAAGAGGCTTTGTTTAGCTTTATTCAGGAAGATGAGGACATCGCCTACCAAATTATCAGACAAGATAAGGAAGTGGACGCGTTAAACCGAGAAAATTTCAAGGAATTCGTGGAACTTATGAAAGACGATGCATCCAAAGTAGACGTATATGCGGAAATGATTTTCATTTCGAAATCGTTCGAGCGAATCGCGGACCACGCCAAGAATATAGCCGAAGAGGTGTACTTTCTCCTGACATCCCAATCTTTGAAGCAAGTGCTTAAAGGAGATGCTCAAACCTAGATTGAGGCGGATAAGCATCGCTAGCCATTCCTGACCAGAGCTTGTAATTGGCGGGCGAATTTCCAGAAGGATCAGTTTGCTTTGAGAGGCTTTCAAGCTCATGTCATTTCCTGTTTGCTCGCGGAGATAGAGCGACGAGCTACTTTGCAGGGCAATTCGAATCCTATAAGGATCTTGGATGCCGGTTGTGGTAGGGGAGACCTTATCTCGGAAATAATGCATGTTTTGCGGGAGAGGGGAAAGCTAGCTGGAAGGTGCGAGCTTTACGGACTTATCGCTATCGATCGGATGGCTGGCAAAACAACCTCTTGCGACGAACTCGTTGAGTCGCTAAAGTGTCGGCACCCCGAGGTTGGATGGAGAGGCAGGATTCGCTTAGTTCCCCCAGGGGAACCCTGGCCGTTTGAAGACCGATATTTCGATATCACCATCTCGAGCCAAGTTCTTGAACATAGTCGCCAATTGGGCTGGTACCTCGAGCAATGTTATCGAGCTCTTCGGCGATCAGGTATTGGCCTTCACTGCTTTGAAGCGAAAGAGATGTCCTGGGCTCTTGGGATTTTACCTTCTTTGGCTGCAGGATCCGGACTTGTCGATTCCGGCAACGATCGAACAGGCAGCGATAGGATCTGTCGATTAATCCCTTCATGGAAACGCTTCCTGTATATAGGAGAGCGGGTAGGTTTCAAGGTAAGTCCAAGATATAATGTTTGCTTGTTACGGAGACGGTTGAGTGGAGATTCTACGGCATACCGCTATTCTCGAAACTTATTTGATAATTTTGCCATTCGTTTGATGGCTCGTTGGTCTCCCGTAACCCTGATTTCTGAAAAGGTGTAGAGGGACAATCGAAAATCGCGATTGGCCAGACCGCGCGAGTTCAGTCTTGAACGCTTTGGCTAGGGAGGTTCCAATCCAGACTTCATGTCAAGAGCCCCTTCTAATTCAATTTTTGAAACCTGGTCAGTGCCTGCCAAAGGATTTTTGGCCCTAGTGGGATTCGTTGGATGGCTGGTTTCGCTGGCAAATGCCCAGACTGAAAAATCAGCGGACATTCAAGCGAAGCGAGAGCAGAGAGATGCGACGGTCTGGAAAGTGGAAGCCGCTGCCGAAGCTTACGGGGAATCCATTGCTAAGTTTTGGGATTCGCTCAGGGAAGCGGAATCACCGCTGCAGGTGTTTCGCACATTTTCGTTGGGGTCTGTGGAAAAGCCGAATTGGACCCTCAATCAGAGACATCCCCAGGGTGTTTTCGAATTTATCCATCAAGTGCCACCATCCGGAATACAGCTTCTGAAAAGTTATCAGTTGCAAACGATGGTTAGCGATTTCGAGCAACAAGGGTATCAGTTAGACCAGTTCGACTTCCGCCATTCCGGATTCGAGCTTCAAGACAACGGGATTGCTATATCAGAGATAGAATTCGAACTAAATGTCAGCGGTCCCAGCCATACCCTTTACCGACGCTCTTTTCGAGGGATCGCTCGAATTCAATGGGGTTTGGAGGCTGATGAGGAGGGGATTCACCATCCATCATCGATTACCTTCCCCGAGCTTCAGCAATTTAGAAGGACGGGAAAGAAGGGATTTCTTACCCGGGATTGGCTAGATAGCGGTGTTTCCAATTCCCCGTATCGGTATATTATGGTGGAAGACGTCGATCTAGATGGAAAGCCCGATATTGTGTTTCCTCAAGAAAACATGGTCTACCGGAATTACGGAAATTTCGAATTCGATCCGAAGCCGCTTCTCGAAAGCCCACCCGCTCTAAGCGTTATTGATTCCGCCTTGCTCGTCGATTTGGATTTGGATGGCAAACGCGAATACGTCATATGCCTTCGAGGCATCGGGGTTCTCGTGTTTGAGCAACATAGGAAAACGGGAGCTTACGACAGGAAGCCCAAAACGATTTGGGAACCGAAAACCCTTTTCGGAGCCGTGTCCTTGACTGTGGGGGACGTCAATAATGATGGATTGCCGGATCTGTTTATTGGGCAGAATGTCGAATCTTATACTAGGGGAGTTCTACCCAAACCGTATTATAATTCCAATGACGGTTTGTCTTCCTATCTCCTGATCAATCGAGGGCGCCTCAAGTTTCGGGAATTCACTAAAGGAACCGGACTGTCTGCAAAAAGCAATCGTCGCAATAGAGCCGCCTCGATTGCGGACCTCGATGGAGATGGGCGTCAGGATTTATTGATGACTAGCAACTTTTCCGGAGTAGATGTTTTCTCATCAAGCGACAGTATTCTGCTCGGAGATGTTTCAAAAGAATGGTTAAAATCGCCGCAGATGTTTGGCACCTCGCAACTGATAGCGGATTTCGACCGCGACGGTTTCCTCGATATTTTTGCTGGTGGAGTGGGTTCTGAAGTAGGGCGCAGAATGAGTGCTATGGGTTCGCATCGAGAGGGCTTTGCTGAAAGTGAAGCCATGAGACCGATAGTAGCCCGAGGGAGTCGGCTTTGGCGAGGCGGCGACAATGGTTTCTCGCTTTATGACGATGAAGGCGTTTTCGCTAGAGCAGGCTGGGTTTGGGGTGGCATAGATATCGATTTCAACAACGACGGTTTCTTGGATTTGTATTTGAATAATGGAAACGTCAGCCGGAAAACCGCTAGAAATTACGATGAAGTGTTCTGGCGTCACGATATCTATGATATCGAAGGTGAAAAGGTTCAAGACGTGTTTAAGTTCTTTGCCGAGAACGATCCCACGACTTATTTGAGCGATGACGAATACAGCTGGGCCCCTTATCAGAAAAACCGATTGCTCGCCAACTTTGGGGAGAGCGGATTTGTCGACATTGCCTATTTGATGGGGGTGTCCCTAGAGGTGGATGGCAAGGCTGGCGTTTCTGAGGATTTTAATATGGATGGGAGACCTGACCTGATTGTTTTGGACAGCGATTTGGTCGAAGACCAATTACAAGTGAGAATTCTCGAGAATGATCTAGTTGGCGTTGGCAACTGGATAGGCGTGCAGCTTCGTCCAGCCCCCGATCATTCTGTGATTGGAGCGACGACGCGAGTGTTTGGCAAAAATTATGAGTCGGCCCGAGTGAATGCTCGCGGGCAAATCCGTAATTCCCAAACCTCGTCATTCATGAGGTTCGGGATTGGTGATTTGGATTCGATCGATAGAATCGAAATAACGTGGTCGGATGGCCGAGTGACTGAATTAGTCAACCCGGCCATAAATCGGTATAATCCTGTCGAAGCGGGACAGTAGCAACAGCACCAAAAGTGGATGCGTGTAGCATCACCGGGTGAGTTGCCATCCCAATCACTCCAAGACACCGTTTTGGCCAACTCATAGCATTTCGGGTGTCGAATGGAAGACCGGTGGGCGGTCGATCTGTATGAATAGCGAAATTCGACCGGTAACCTTTAAGCTTTTCCTCGGGCTGAGAAACCCGCGATCGGCGACTCTGGATTTTCGGCTTTTCCGATTAGATATAGACTGAATCTACCCGCCGATTTCCCGTTTTCCGGATTGTAGAAGCGGAATTCGTAGCGGCAAGATTTGATGGAGGGCGAATTTGAATCTAGGATTTCCGTTGGCTCTCCCATCAGATCGACGATTTCGTTCAGAGAAGGTGGTGAAAGCTTGGCAAGCGAGGCGGAATCGATCGCAATGGTTACGCTGCGCCTGAGTTTGTTGATCTTGGCGTGGCCTACGCGACTCAGGATCTCTCGAGTAAAGTCCTGTCCGAACAATTCAACGAATGCCTTATCGACCTCAAAGCGGGTAAGCAGGTCATCCTGGAAGTGGGCTCGGAAGGTTATTCGGAATGGCCTTTCCGAATCGATACTCGGTCGTTTCTGGAAATGCCATGTCCACCACTCGTTATAGCCGGCTGAGTCGACGAATTCAATTTGGCTTGGTTGGGAACCGGTGATGAAAACGAAGTCGGAATTCTTTACAATGGGTTCGGAAAACTCGAAAGCCAGCTCTTTGCCCTTCAGGACAGACACATGCTCGTCGAATGATTTGAGCTGATTCTTGAAGTCTAGAAGCCTCAAATACACGCAACCCGTTAACGCCGGCAGCATAAGAGCTAATGTAAACGCGATGCCTACACGTTTTGCTCGGCTGGATAGTGCGAAGCTCATTTATCTGGATTTCTTCTGGTAGTTAGACTTCATTGAACCGGTTATAAAGCCTATCCAGTCGACTGGGAAAGGAGCCATTCGGAGAGCCCCAGGCTCGCTCTTCTCCGAAAATTCTTGCTCGGGCTGAACTGGACAAATCGGATTCCGTCTATTGAAGTATTCGAGAATATAGATAGTGCGAATCGGGATTCCAGCCGATCGCGTTCGCCATGCAACCTTTTTCCAAGTCGAATCTACTTTGCGGATGCTTCGCCGTTTTCGCGACAGCGTTGCTGCCGAACAAGACGATGGCAGCGGAACCTTGGGAAGTGGAAGCTCTTCTGCTTTACAACTCGGGATCGCCTGAAGTGAATGATTTGCGAGCGAGAAGTACCGGTAATACCCGACTAGGGGGATATGCCAGAGCCCTAGGAATCTTGTTTCAAGAGTCGAGAGAAGAGGCCAACGCCTTCCGGGCAAAGAAGGTATTCGATCAGCTTTTCGAGATCAACGGGAACGATGATGTTGGCATGGCGTCGGCCTATTACCTGGCAAGAATTAGTCACAAACATCTGGACGAGCCGGATCTGGAGTCGGCAAGGCTTGGCTACAGGTTTTTGTTTGAGACTTATCCTGGCCGTTTTTTCGGAGAACTGGCCTTCCTCAAGTTCATTCTGGTCGAACTGTATGAACGCGAGGCGGAAGAAAGCATTGGCGATAGGCTGGAGTTTCTTGAGGAGAGAGGCAAGAGGCTGACGATCCCGGAAATGCAGCGAGGCTTTCACAGATCTATGGGAGAAGCTTACCGGGTTTTTGAGCTGTCGGAAGCGAAGGCATACAAGCACTTGAGAGCCGCTTATGAAATCGAGACCCTCGTTCCGGAAACTCAAATCGAACTGATGCTTTCCGTGGCGGAATTAGCGGAAGCTATGGGGGATGCTGATGTCGCCATCTCCGCTTTGGAAGACTTTCTCAGAACTGCCAAGTGGGATGATCGGCGGGAGATGGTTGCTGTTCGATTAGCGGATCTAAAAATCCGTAACCAATAGTCTTGTGATTGGTTTTGTATCTTTAACTTAGATACGATCCAGGCTGGACTTTAGAACGGCAACGCTTTCATTATCGTGCCAATGAGCGATAGCGACCCCTCTGAGGAGCCGTCCTTTTCAATCGTTTCCAGTTTCATCCGGGAGCGGAACGTGCTCTTCGCCATGGCGAATTTCAGTCCGCTATACGTCGACTATTACCTTCACTTGAAGGATAATCGAATCGAGATCGATGCGGACACTGACGAGCTATTGAAACGTGGATTGGCGGCATTCGCTCTTCATTGCGTTTCCCGGCCGAGGAACGAAGTTCTGGCCTGGACCATTAACTTTCAGGATCCCTTGTTGAACATCTTTATGTGCGGCGACACGAGTGATGGATCCGTCGTAGGTAGAGCCTTCACAGAAAACGTCAAAGAAGCGGAAGAGAATGTATTCTACCAGGAAATAGTGAAGGGTAACAAACCGCTGCATAGAAGTGTGGTTTCCTTCGATGGGAACGACCCATTGGTCGCCGCCGAGGCCTACTATAAGCGCAGCGAACAGAGGCCCGCTCGGTTCTTCCAGGTGGATGCTGAAACGTTCGCAATCGCGTCAGCTCATCCAGATTACGACAGAGACTGGTTTAGGGAATTGAGTTCTGAAGATCTTCCTGCCTTGGGAAAGCGAGAAACCGTCAAGCCCTTAGAAACTCGGATCGTTTGTTGGCATTGCGGATGCAACCAGATGCGTATTCTCGAGACCTTATTGCCGGTGTGGAGGCAAAGTCGGGAGGAACTGTTCTTGGGAGAAGAATTGATTGAAGTGAACTGCCCGCGTTGCGCGGGAAAGTACCGGTTGAGCCGCGAAATGATGGAAGCTTGCGCTAGCGATGCAGAATAATATAAAGTGCAAGACATCGGGAATGGATACCGACTTGGTACAGGTTTTACCCATCTGGGGACACAAGCCCCCGATAACTACTATTTTCGGTAACCTTACCGAAAATATTGGAAAGAGGAGATCGTTTTGGATTGATACCAATCGCCGTTGGGCCAACCGGTGGGTGAATTCGGTCTATTTCGATAGGATTTATTAAGTGCAATCTTTTGAGAAATGCCAGAATTAGCGGAGGTAGCGTTCTATTGTTCTCGTTGGAATCCTGGCTGGGGTGAACGAATTCTTCAAGTTCGGATGAATGGCCAGAAGCGTTGCTTTCGGAGCGTCGTTCCGTCTCGGCTCAGCGAACGCCTTTTGGAGAATCGGGTGATCCGCTCGCTCACGCATGGAAAGCGAATGCTGTTCGAGTTGGATCGGAGATTGTGGTTGGGTATTCACTTGGGGATGACGGGCAGCTTGCTAATAAGGCCGCCAGAAGCAGACCTTGAAAAGCATGACCACTTGGCGCTGGAGACGCGTGTGGGGTGGCTGGTTTTCAACGATCCGCGACAATTCGGAAGAATCGAAAGTTTCGAAAGCGATACTTTGCCTGAATTTTGGCACGAACTGCCTTTCGAGCCCATTTCGGAAAAGTTTGATTTCCATTATTTCCGGAAGTTTGTCGATAGGGGTTCAAAGCAACCATTGAAGAGCATGCTAATGGACCAGTCGCGTTTCCCTGGAATTGGGAATTGGATGGCCGATGAAGTGCTTTGGCAATCCCGTATACGCCCTCAACGTCCTATAGCTGTGCTTGGCGAGAAGGAGGTCAAGGAGCTATTTAGAGCTGTAAAACGAGTGTCCCGAGTTGCAATGGCTCGAATCGCCTCCGACTTTTCAGATCCTCCCAAGACTTGGTTATTCCATCGTAGGTGGAAAGCGGGCGATAACTGTCCAAAGACGGGTGTCCCGCTAAATCGAGAGAATATTGGCGGCCGAACAACTTGCTGGTCGGAAGCTTGGCAACGATAAGCGAAACGGCTCTCAGGGAGACAAGCGATCGATTTTCCAGCATTCGTCAGAGCTTATAGAATACAAGAAACGATCGTGGATACGATAGGATCCCCCCTGCCAGAATTCGAACGAATCTGGACTAATACGATAGCCTCCCCAAAATGTGGGAAGAGGCACTTCGCCGCGCTTGAATTCCCGCTTAATCTCGTCGAATTTCGCTTGCAGCAAGGATCTCGAAGAGATGACTGAGCTTTGTTCGGATGCCCAAGCCCCAATTTGGCTGCCATAAGGGCGTTTGACGAAATATTTGAGCGATTCGATTGAGGATATCTTTTCCGCTTTACCACAGATAGCGACCTGCCGATGTATGGCTACCCAAGGGAAGAGTAGCGATACTTGGGCGTTTGTCTCGATATGCTTCGCCTTGCGGCTGCTGAAGTTGGTGAAAAAGACAAATCCTCGCTTATCGAACGCTTTCAGGAGGACCATGCGTTGCCAGGGCTGTCCGTTTTCATCCACCGTGGAAAGGGACATGGCGTTGGGCTCAACCACTTCTAACTCTTGAGCCTGCGAAAACCAGCGCTCGAACTGATCTAACGGATTGGTCGCCAAATCTTTCCTGCTGAGGCTAGTTCCCGTGTATTCCTTCCTTAATTTACTCAGGTCTTTGGCCACTTATTTAGGGATTTTTCTTTTGGAGCGATTCCAAAAGCATCTTCAGACTTCCTACTTCAATCGTTCGACTGCTTCGTCGTCGAATACGCCCGGGTAAGCTGACTCATGTGATGGCTGTTGCAAATGAAGAGGCCTTTCGTTAGCTTGTTCTGCGTCGCGAACCTTTCTCTTGCCTACTTGGCTCTGCGAAGGGTGTGTGAATCGTGTATTAGATTGGGCGTGATTAATGCTGTCCATTCCCTGATTTGCTGGTATTGTATGAGTTCTATTCTGAGCTTCGCGACCTGAGTTAAAGCTAGTCTCTTGGTGCGTTTGAGTCATCGCTATCCTGGCCAGTGCTGTTTTTAGGGCCTCAGCCTCTAACATATTGGTTTTGAATATCCGTGTGGTTGCAATCGAATTTGCCCAAAAAAGAGGATATAATCTATAGCGAACGGGTGATTTTGCTCAGCAACTCTGGTCTTCTGTCGCAGTAGCCCTTTTAAGGCTGCCGTTCGCTAATCACGACCCCCCGGCCGCGTTAGTCGAATTGGAGTTGCTAGGGACTGAATTAGTGATTCGGATACTTATGCATGTTAGTAATTCGCAGAAAAGTCGAGCGCGACCAGAGCTATACCGTTTTTATGCTTCCCGGGTATTTCAAAGAGTGGCCCACATCTGATTACGAGCATCAAGAAATATTGAAGGTGTTTAAACAAGACCGGTCACTACACGGCATCGTTAATGACTTCTCGGAATTCGGAATTTCAATATCGCCGGACAAGTTCCCAGATCCTAAAGAAAGGCAGCCTTAGGAGGTGATCTGGTTTCTAGTGATTAGGAAGCCGGAAGCCAGCCCAGCGAGGACAAGTTGGATAGCGTGGTAGATCATAAGTGGAATCAGAATCGGACCTTGAGCCAGATTCCCAGACTACCCAGCGAATACGACAGCAGCGATAGGAACGCCAGCGGCTAGCGTTTTTTGGGAACTGCAGAAAAATACCGCGATCCTTTGGCTAGCGGACGGTGAAGCTAGCCACGAGAATGTCCATGCCAGATAAGACAGAAGACCTAAGAACAGGGAGGAATAGGAGACAGCTAGAAGAATGGAAAAGAATGGGAAATTTGCCCATACATCTGTATTAAAGCTATCGCAGAAAGCCGCGAATACGACGAACAGAATCGTGCCATTGTTGAAACGTTTGATGGCTTTGCCAAACCGGGTTATTGCCTGGTCTGTTGTCGCAATCCGAATCAGTTGCCCAATTACTAGCGGTAGAATAATAAAAAAGGCGATTTTGGCGATGAGTGAACCTACTGGCGGAAACTCATTATTTGCTTTGGCCAATAGGGCCAGGCACCAGAGAGGTGTAATAACCACGCCTATCAGGTTCGAAAGCGTCGCGTTGAATAGGGCGGCTCCAGCATTGCCACCGCTATTCGCGGTAAATACTGTGGATGAAAAGATCGTCGATGGCAGTACAGAAAGAAAGAGCAGTCCGGGTTGAAGATTTGAAGGAATCCAGCGGCCGAACAGGATAATCAACAGGAGCATCAGCGCTGGTGAGACTAAAAAAATGCAGCTCTGGCAGTAGATGTGAAGTCGCCATCGATTAACACTGATAAGCAGTTTGCGGGTGTTCAGCGTTAGGCCCTGGAAAAAGAAGATCAGGGCGATAGCTATTTTAGTCGTGATCTCCGTCTTTAGGGGTCCCCCTGTAGATCCAATATCGGGGAACAAGTAGGCCAAGAGAATCGCCATGAGGATCCCTCCTGTCAGAAGTTGGCTTTTGAGATGATTGAACATGCCTCTACCGCGAAAGACTGTTAGCTCGTTTGATCTCTCGAAACGATTTCAAATTAACTGGTTTGTATTGGGGCGATCTATCGTAAGCTGATCGAGATGAAATCGGTTACGAGATGCTGTCAACAAAGCTGATTTCATAGACGCAGGTATTCTCAGCATCGGGAAGATGCTCGGCTTGGAGATGCTGTTCAGTGATAACGTCTATAACTTGAAGAGGCGGTTCTTTGGCAAGCCCCTGGTTGAGCGATTGAGTTGAAATTGATTTCATGGCGGGTCGATTATTCCAGGAATGGTCGTGGGACTTCACAACTGAAGTTGCATATGAATATGCTCGATTCCAGCCTCAATGAAGGGAGCTCCGTGACTTTGAAACCCGAATCGCTGGTAGAAAGCGGCGGCGTGAACTTGCGAGGCAAGAACGATGAGGGTGTCTCCACGATCACGGGCAGCCTTGATCAGGGCTCGTAATATTGCGGATCCAGTGCCGCGCGAACGATAATCAGGTAGTACAGCCATGCGACCGATATGGCCGTACGGAAGTAAACGTCCAGTCCCTACGGCTTTGCCATCGATGTACGCGATAGCGTGAAGGCAATCCGGGTCTTGCCCGTCGATCTCGAGACTAGGATCTACTCCTTGCTCTTTGACGAAGACATTGAAGCGTATGGAAAGAATTGCCATTTGATGCGGCGAAAATCCAGTTAGTTCCACAGAAATCATTATCGTTTACTAAAATTGTGGAGGGAACGCGTGTCGAAGACGATGTCCATTTCCGTTTCGGTTCGCTTCCCTCTCATATGGGCATACACAATAGCAACTGCCGATTACGATTCGCCTAGCATGGGAGAGCGTGATGGTGTACTCTTGCAAAAATAGATAGGTTAAAATCTCTATTAACAAAATTCGATTGTTTCGGTATATTGATGCGTTAAGTTTTAATTGGAACACGAGTTTAGGCTCGAGGTTTAAATATAGAAGCAAGTATGGGCGTTCCTCCAGTATTGGCAGCGATTTTATTTTTGGCTTTGTGGGTTCCTGCATTGAGGGCGGAAATCGAGCCCGTCGAAGGGCCTCCGCTTGTATTTTCGCACGATCTCGTCCCTCAAGACCTGAGGGGAGGAGAGCGGTATCAACTTGGCCCGATCGGACATGTGGTGAAT
Organism: Opitutales bacterium UBA7389; assembly: GCA_002474325.1. Lineage (GTDB taxonomy): Bacteria > Verrucomicrobiota > Verrucomicrobiia > Opitutales > Opitutaceae > Pelagisphaera. The sequence continues at coordinate 24,215 of DKNL01000297.1, read as the reverse complement.
TTTGGATACGAGTTCGAGCTCTACAGCGATTTTGGAGAGTACCGTGTACGTGGAATCGATATGCTTGAAAAGCGGGTCAATGAAATCCACGCCCTCGAGAGATTGGAGGAAATCAGTAAGACAGACGCATTTGCGAAGTCCTTCTCGGAAGCGCTCAAAAACCCATTGGTTAGGACTTGGACGGTTGCCCGAAAACCAATATCTACAGTGGCGGGAATCCCAGGTGGAGTTGTTCGGTATTTGCAGGGCAAGTTTTATGAGGTCAAAAAGGGATCTCGAGTGGTGGCTTCCAAGGCGAATCCGCAGAACTTCAAAAATAGGGGGCCTAAAAATCCGCAAGATAGCGAATCGTCGGAAGGGACGGTTAAGAAAGTAGGTAGCGCCACCAGAAAATTGAGTCGCCGGCATTTGGGGTTCGACCGAGCGAAGAGGGATTGGGCCAGACGTTTAAAGGTTGATCCTTACACGACCAACGATAATCTCCAGTATGAGTTGGAGCGAATAGCGTGGGCCTCGAGCGTTGGGTCTTTTGCGGCAGAGTTTGCTATTCCAGTGAGCTCAGTTCTTTCCTACACATTACAGGCTCAGGAGCTTGTATGGAGCAAATCCGAGTTGGAGCTAGAGCGCTTAAACTCGATTGCTCTTAAGAACTTGGGCATCGAGGCGGAGGCTATCATGATTTTCAACGATCATGAACACTATACGCTCACTGAAAAAACTGAACTTGTTCTAACCTTAGACGGGCTCGATGTGGATGGAAGACTAGAGCTTGTCCGACTATTGTTGGAGGTCCAGAGCAGGGAGGAGGCGCTGCTCATAGTGAGGATCGTATCTGTATTTGGAAATTACAGTCAGTTGATAAGGCCCTTGCACAAGCTGGAGGTTCGAAGGGGACTGGCGGTAGCGGTAAGCGAAAAGGGATCTATAATTCTCCCATTGGCTTTGGACTACCTCCATTGGTCGCCAGATCTTACAGACTCGCTGCTCTCCGAGGAAATGAAAGGCGTCTCAAGAGAGCTTTGGATCAGCGGTACTGCCTCTTCTATCGCCAAGCGGCAATTAGCCCTCAGAGATTGGGAACTGGAAGAACGGTGTTTTGAAAAGTTTTCGGAACTGAGAGCAGCTAGATAAATCAATTTGGCTTAGGTTCGATCGCTAGATGCGACGGCCTGATTTTGATTGTCAAAACAATCGAGCTGTGTTCTAAAAACCGGCAGTCGGAACTGAAAATTATGTTATCTCGTCGTAAGTTTATTAAAGCCTCTGCTCTAGCTGCGAGCACCTTCGCCATAACCCCTTCATGGGCCAAAGCGGCCAATCGAGACATCCGGGTCGCTGTGGTTGGTCTGCGTGGAAGAGGCAAGAGCCTCATCAAGGACGTCTTTCGAACAGAAGGAGCCCGCCTAGTAGCCCTATGTGATGTGGACACCGATGTCCTAGCGGAACGAGCTGCCGATGTAGATAAAGAGTACGGTGTTGCGATCAGCCAGGAGACGGATTATAGGAAGCTTCTCGAGCGAAAGGACGTCGATGCGGTCGTTCTGACCACTCCTAATCATTGGCACGCTCTACAGACCATTTGGGGATGCCAAGCGGGTAAGGATGTTTATGTTGAAAAACCAGTTTGTCATAGTGTTTGGGAAGGGCGCCAAATGGTCAAAGCTGCCAAACAATACGACAGAATCGTTCAAGCAGGGTTCCAGAACCGCTCTGACGTTGGCTTGAACGAAGCATTTCCTTGGATTCATGCCGGTAATATCGGTGAAATCAAGATGGTGCGTGGATTATGTTATCGAAAACGCGAGAGCATCGGTAAGATCGATAGCCCTCTGGTCCTGCCAGAATCGGTGGACTACGATATGTGGCTCGGGCCCGCCGTGCATCGGGATCTTTATCGCCCGAGATTCCACTACGATTGGCATTGGGATTTTAACACCGGTAATGGGGACTTGGGGAACCAAGGTCCGCACGAGCTTGACCTAATGCGGTGGATCCTTGGCGATCCGGACCACCCGCTGAAAGTCCAGTCCTTGGGAGGAAGATTCGGCTGGAACGATGCGGGAAACACTCCGAATATGGGCATCACAACTTTCAATTGGGGCGGTATTCCCGCTATATTCGAGGTGAGAAACCTCTGGGTGAAACCAGAATTGAATAACGCCCCGAATTTCAAGGGAAGCCGAGTTGGAGTGATTGTAACTTGCGAGGGAGGCGAATTCCGTGGTGGGCGCGGAGGCGGAATCGTTTACGACAATCATGGGAGGAAAATCAAAGCGTTCAAAGGTGATGGCGGGTTCGATCATTTTCCAGCCTTCATCAGGGCGATCAATAGCCGTAGCGAAGCGGATGTGGCGTCCCATTTGGAAAGCGCTTACAAGTCGAGTTGTCTCGCTCATCTGGGGAATATTTCCTACATGGAAGGTGGACAAGCGAATGGCAAAGCGACCGCGAAGTTTGCAGGCAAAGACGTATTGCTGGAAGAGGCTCACGGCCGTTTCCATGCCCAGTTGGAAGATTGGAGCTTGGACCAGTCTAGTGAACTTTGGAAAATAGGTAACGAGCTGAAGTTTGATGCCAGTTCCGAAAGGTTTGTCGGTGGTAAAGGGTATCGTCAGGCTAATAAGCTCCTGAAACGGGAGTATCGTCAGGATTACGAAGTACCGGCGAAAGTTTAGAAAGCATCGCCCAAATCGGATATTCAGCCGGCATTCGAACTGTCGGACCCCGGCTTATTATTTCTGAATGTTGCGAACGTATACGGAAAATCCGTTGCGCAATCCGGTAGAAAGGAAATAGTAGGCAGAAATGTTTACGGGGTTAGTCGAAGAAACCGGCGAAGTAGTGAGTTTTCACGCGCAGCCTGAAAGCTGGAGGTTGAAACTGAGAGGAAAGCTGGTTTCTGAAGATTTAAAGATTGGCGACAGTATAGCTGTCAACGGTTGCTGCTTATCGGTTACTGAGACGAGTAAGCATACGCTTGTCTTCGACTTATTGGAGGAGACGCGACTCGTCACCAATTTGAAAAATGTGGATTTGGGATCGAAGGTAAATCTCGAGCGAAGCCTGAGGCACGATGGAAGATTGGGTGGCCATTTCGTTACAGGTCACGTTGACTGTGTTGGCAAAATCAAGGAGCTTAGCTATAAAGGGCGAGACGTGATGTTGAAAATCGAGACTCCTAAGCCGTTCAGGAAGTATTTGGTCTATAAAGGTTGTATCGCAGTTGATGGCATATCCCTCACCATCGCGGAAGTCTCTGGGCAAACAATTAGTATTTGGCTTATCCCTCACACTTTGGAAATGACGAATCTTGGAGATCGGAAAAAGGGCGAAACCGTTAATCTGGAATTCGATTTACTAGCTAAATATGCAGAGAAAATCCTAATGGACCAGGATCGATCGAAATGAAATCGGAGCTAGAAGCCATAGTTGAGGAACTGAAACGATTGCGGGAAGAAGGAGTATCCTATGTTAATGTATCCGGAAAAACGCTACAGTATTTAAAGAATGCAACTATCGAGGGTCAATGGATGGAGGCAGCTTCCCCTCCCGAAGCTGGTTCGTCGGTTGCCGTGGAAATACCAGATAAAGTTCGGTCCGCTTCGCCAGAGGAATTTGATCGATTACTCAGAGAGGAAGTGGGCGAAAAGCCGAATGCACCAACTTCGTGCAGCTCATCATTGGGTTCCCCGCCCGTGTTTTCTCTCGGTGAGGGGGACAAGGCTCAACGCTGGGAAGCTCTTAGGGAGATCGTTTTGAATTGCCCTGTTTGCCAGAAGCATACGCGGAAAGGTTTCAAGACCGTATTTGGCGTAGGTAATCTGGACGCGGACATATTCTTTTGTGGCGAGGCGCCGGGAGGAGATGAAGAGGAGCAAGGCGAACCATTCGTAGGTAAAGCGGGCCAATTGCTTAACAAGATGATCAAAGCGATGGGCTTGGGGCGAGAGCAGGTTTACATCGGGAACCTCATGAATTGGCGTCCGAGTCTTCCTGCCCGGGTTGGCAACAGGCCACCGACGAGAGAAGAAATGAATTTCTGCCTCCCTTACTTGATCGGGCAAATAGAGATAGTGAAACCAAAATTGATCGTAGCTTTAGGGGCGACCGCGGCCAAAGGGCTACTGGGATTCGATTTGGTCAGAAGCTTGAGGGAAGTAAAAGGAGTTTGGCATGAATTCGCGAACACGCCTTTAATTCCAACGTATCATCCATCGTATTTGCTTCGCAATGACAGCAAGCGTGACAAACGGGCAGTTTGGGAGGATCTCTTGAAAGTGATGGATCGCTGCGAACTCCCGATCAGCGAAAAGCAGCGTCAGTATTTTCTTTGAGAAAGCCTCTTTAGCTCCGTTATCGGTCTGCGAGTTCGAAAATCCGCTGGCTAAGCGTTTTTAAAGGGACGAGCTTTGCTAGCACTAGATTGACATGTTTTGGCGTGTCTCCCGAAGAGTTTACAATGTCGCCAAAGCTGGTTACCATAATTATCAGCGCATCAGGGTTTTTTTGGCTTTATCTTTTTAGCGAGAGCTTCGCCAGTCATATTGGGCATGACCCGGTCCGTTATGCCGAGGTCGTAGGGTTTTGAGCCGAAAGCGTTTACGGCAGCTTCGGCGGACTCGAAATCGTTCGACGATCTTCGCCCAGCGGCTTTCCACTTGTTCCGCTACTTTGGTTGATGCGATTTGCATTGTTCGCTCAATGGTAAGAGAGAAGTATGCCAACCTTGTAAATCGTTGATTTACAAAGACGCATTCAAATATAGAATTTTCAGCAACTAGGATCCTGACCAAATATGCCTACTGAATGAGGCGAATTTTGCCGATTGCTTACAAAGGATCACCCGATTTTGAACAAAGGATGGTCAGCGGTTGTCAGCGATTTCCGATCAACAGGAAGCCCAATGTGCAAATTTGAAACCCAAGGATTGCATCTGGAGTTCAAACAAACGTAGATTCTTTCCTCCTTTTTAGAATTCGAATTCCAAAAACCTAGACGATGAACAGACGGCATACTAAACGAAATCGTTCCTTCTCCAGGAAGCGTGGCTTCACCTTGATCGAAATCATGCTCGTCATTGGGCTTATGGTGTTGCTCGTGGGACTGGTGGTGACGAACGTAGATAACCTTTTTGGCACCAATCAGGCGGAACTCGTTCGCTTCAAGGTAAAAGAGTCATTTAAGACGCCTTTGACCAGCTACCGTATTCACATGGGGAGTTTTCCAACTAGCCAGCAGGGATTGAAGGCCTTGGTTCACCGGCCGGAAAACGACGGAGGACGTTGGCGCGGGCCTTACATTGAGGGTCAGGAAAACTTAGTGGATCCTTGGGGTCGAGAGCTTCAATATCGCTACCCGGGAACGCACAATACTTTGGCCTACGACCTCTTCTCTCTTGGACCCGATGGGACCGAATCAGGGGACGATATTACTAATTGGTAGAGGGGCTTCCCTGGAATCTATTTATTAATTTTAGCGGTATCGTCTCCTTTCGGTACTGCACGTAGGAAAATGGGCCAATGAGTTTGAAAATGGGTTACCAATCAAGGAATCGAGGTGCATTTACACTGATAGAGCTCATGCTCACTATGGCGCTAATCGCCTTGCTGTCGTCGCTTTTCATTTGGAATATTCAGTCTCTGCTCAAGCAAGGGGAGCTGGAAGGTTTGCAAAACGAGCTATGGAGCGCAGTCGATAAAGCTAAGCAGGGCGCGGTATTTAACAGGGTTCTCCATCGAGTTCGATTCGATTCGGAAAATCAGGCATTTATGGTTTCAGCGGATGGTGAGGAGGTGCCTTTCAAAGTGGATATCAGTGCTCTGGGAGAAGACGTTGAGATTGAAGTAATTTTCAAGCTGATGCTGCCACGCGATGGTTATCGACTGATTCAAGGCGAACTGGTAACTCACAAGGAAATCGAAACCATAACCTTTTACCCTGACGGCACCTGCACGCCGTTTTCGGTCGATCTGAAAATCGCGGAGTACGAAAGCTCATACCAGATTGACCCATGGACGAGTTCACAAATGACGAAGTTTGAGGAGGACGCGTGACGAAGGAACGGGATGTGGTGGGGCCCAAGGGTTTCACGATTGTAGAAGTGATGCTTGCGTTAGCTCTTTTCAGCGTGGCTGTAACGACGTTCGCGGCATCCTATTTGAACATCATCAATGCCATCGCTGCGATTCAAGTGGACCAGCCATTTGAGCAAGACATGTCAATGATTCGGGCTGAGGCGTTTTCTGTTCCCGATATTGAGCAGCTGGAAGAGGGCGGGGAAGTAATGACCGGCCATCATGGTGAGGCTATATGGGAAGTTGAATACGAATCGACCTTAGTAGCTGATCTCTTTAGGGTGTGGCTAAAAGTGGAAATGGAGAGTCGAGAGACTGGACAGAAAGAGGAGTTTACCGAAACACATTACCTGACGCGTCCGACTTGGTCTGATCCTATTGAGAGAGAAGATTTGAGAGCCGAGACGAGAGATCGATTGCTAGCTCGGCAGTCGGGTCTCGAATAATCGGATGAGAGGCTTGAAGATAAATAGGGAACATTTTCGTTCCAGAAGCGGCTTCACGTTGCTCGAGATAATGTTCGCCGTATTTATGGGGGCTGCTCTGTTAGTGGCTGCGACGACTTTTGTTTTCTCGTTGGGAGAATTGTGGGGCAAGGGTGCGAATGTATGGCTGTTCCAGAAACATGTGCGTGGCGTATCTAGATTTTTGGAACAGTCTTTTCAAACGTCGAGCTGGAAACTTTCAGATGGGGAAGTGGAATCGGTCGTCTATTGGTCGAATCGGGGCGGGCGAGAGTACGAGAACGAGGAGTTGCTGACGTTCGAGTTGGAAAAGAGCCCAGGCATACTTGTTTGGCCAGAGAAGCCGCTACCGTACGTTGTTTGTTCACTGGAACTTGAAGACGAGGAGGGGCTATATCTTCTTTGGCGATCTCGATTGGAAGAGGACTTTGGGGAAGAAGAGCCGAGGAAGACCTTGATTTCTCCATTCGTTAAGGGGATCAAATATTTTTATATCGATCCCGAGGATGAGGATGCGGAATGGGAGATCGAGGAAGATCCAGTAAAAGAGGCTGACGGTACTTTTACGCTGCCTCAACGAATAGAGGTAATTTTTGAATACGAAGGCCAAGAGGAGAAACGGCAGATTCCGCTTCCATCTTTTTTCAGAGGTGTACCCATTTTATGAATATGATACCCGAAAGACAAAAAATGGTGATTGAGAAGCGCGGATCGATCTTGTTGATGGTGTTGGTTCTTATCATGGTAGTTGCCTATGTACTAACTAAGTTTGTAGAACGGGGAAACGTGGAAATCCAAGGGGAAGGTTACTACGTAGAGCGTTCCCGGCTCATGCTTCATGCTTGGTCTTATTTGGAAATAGCGGTCGCGGTGCTTGCCGACGTAAAAGCTATCGACAACGCGATTTATGCTCCAGCTCAAGGGTGGGCCAATCCTATCGAATATGCCCAGATAGAGGTGCCAGAAGGTTTGAACGTGACGATCGAGTTTATAGATGAGTCCGCCAAACTTAGTATCAACGAACTCGATGAAGGATCGCTTTTTCTTCTCTTCGACGAAATGGGTTTCGATCTGGATGCCAGCCAGACATTGACGAATACGCTCTTGGACTGGATCGACGAGGACGACGAGGCTAGAATAGATGGAGCGGAGTCGCGAGAATACAGCACGACGAATTTCGAGATGCATCCCTCCAACCAGCCACTAGGTTCACTGGACGAGCTATCGTCGATTATTGGCTTTCGCGAACTCTTTTTCAATGAGGATGGGGTACCCAACGAAAATTTCGAAAGGCTTTCCGGCGTGGTTACCCACTATCCGGTGCAAGTGATGAATGTGAATTCAGCGAAACCTCTGGCGCTGCTTTCATTGGCTGGTCTCAATGAGATACAGATAGAAACGATTGAGGAATATCTGGCGGGTCTGGATGGGGAGCCAGGTACTGAAGACGACAACTATTTTGCCAATGGGGGTGAGCTGAGCGATGTCATTGGAGAGACAGAACGAGGAGCACCACTATCGCAACAAATCAGTGTACTTACGGTTAAAGTTACGGTTCAAGAAAAAGGAAGTTCATATAGCTTGATTGGTACGCTCAGCACCGATTTAGAGATATCGGAAAATGGTGAAACCGGGGAATTAGAATATCCGTTCCTTTTCCTTGAGCTTAAAGAGGAGTCGGGTATGAATAACGCTAGGACCTCCTGAAGGATCCCAAATCATTGTGCTAAAAGCATCAACAAACCCTCCAGATCAAAAGCCGCTGAATCTAAAAGCAGCGATGGCCCAGGGTTATTCGTTTTTCTGCCGCCGAGTGGAAATCCCCGGAGATGTCGAGAGTGATGAGCTGGATAGCTTCCTGCAATTGCAGTTGGAATCCTTATCCCCATTTCCCCTGGAGCATCTGCAGTTCGGTTTTGTGATCGATGCATCCCGCCATTGTGCATTTCTCTACGCTGCGTACAGACGCAGCTTCGAACATTCGGTCGCGAGCAGTTGGGAAGAGCAGGAGGCGGTGATCCCGGAATTCAGTGTGGGTCTGCTGGCTGGAGGATTGGATGATGAGACTCCTCTGCTGATCGAGGGTGGATCTTCATTCACTTATCTCGAATTCGATTCTTTGTCGGAGCTTCCACGCTATTTCCAATCCATTCCCAAGAGAGACAAGGATATCAACGAGGGTGTCGAACGGTCCGATTTGGAGAGTGTGTCGGCGAAGCTCAAAGCGGAGCGATCCGTCGAATCTATCAGAGTTTGGAAAGCTAGCTCTCAAATCGCTATCGACAAAAAGGTTTTAAAATTGCGAGCCAAGGAGGAAGATCGGCATATAGTTGTCGAGGTGGACCGGAACAGTATGTGGCGCATGGATTTGCGAGACTCGGAAACAGTCGAGCGCGTGCAAATGGAGGAACGCCGCAATTATCTAATTTGGAGAATTGCCATTGGGATGGCGGCAATGATCGGGCTTCTGATTGCGGGCGAATTCGTATGGTTTGCAGAAAAAGGATACCTGGGATTGAGAAGAGGCTGGAATGAGGAGCAAGCTCCGCTCGTCGAAGAAATCGTTTCCCAGAAGACGACTATCAATGAGCTTCTGAGCTTCCGCGAATCCGACCTGATCCCTTTTGATATGCTCGTGGCTATCGAGCCTTTTCGAACTGACTCGGTGGTATTCACGAAAGTGGAAACAAATGGCCCCAATAGTTTAATAGTTCTAGCGAATGCCACCAGCAATGGACAGGCAAACCAGTTCAAGGCTCGTCTCGAGCGATTCGTAAAGATAGAAGCCGTAGAACTTCAGAATATTCAGAGCCGGCCGGGGGGTACCACTTTTACGGCTCTCCTTAATTTCAAGATTGGAGCCTTTCCGGATAGAGGCGAAGGGGAGGAGATAGCGAGTAATGGCTAGAGGTTCCGCTATTTCTGCTAATACCGGCTATTGGGCCGCCTTCGCGAGAATAAGATTCTTCCGGCTATCGATGCGGGAGAAGTTTCTCATGGTACTCTTTATCGGAGCTTTGATGGGCGTGTGGCTTTCATTCCAGATGGAACGGCACGGAACAGCCAGCTACGATATTCGAGTTGCCAATTTTACTGCTCAAAATCAGGTGAACGAGATCGCTACGAAGGAAACGACGGCTGAGCAATACAACGCCCTCATTAAAGATATCAATCTCTCAGAACTTCCGTCCGTAAATGAGGTCAATGCCCGCATCGATGATCTCATTCGGAAATACGGATTCGCCGATTTTAAAATCAATACGCCGCGCTCGAACGTAGGCAGGCCCCTCTCCTTCCACGTCTTCACAATCGATTTGGGGAAAGCCAATTACAACCGACTCATCGATTTTACAGATGAGATAAAAAGCAATCTCCCTTATGTTTCCTTGCAGCAGATTGCCATTCAAGCCCAGAGACGGACACCTCAATTTCTCGATGTGAAGCTGGAATTGAAATCTATCGAATATACGCCATGATAAATTGGATACGAATTTTCGGATCGAGAAGCATTTCGATTCTATCCACTGCCGGTTTGTTGGCATTTACAAGCTTTGGCCAAGACAACGTGGATGCTCCTCGAACCGCAAACGAAGACGATCCGGTGAGGATCCTATGGAGGGGCGAGCCGCTCGTGAGTGTGCTTCATCATCTGGAAACTCTAACTGGTCGATCAGTTATAAGGCCAATGGCTTTGCCAACTCCAGAATTCACATTTGATAGCAGGGGTGACATGACCTTGAGTGAGGCTGTGCTCGCTATTGAGAGTTTGCTGAGCATCAATGGAATTGGAGTGACGCCGTTGGGGGAGAAATTCCTTAAAGTCGTGGCCATTAACACTATTCGCACTGAGGCACCAGAGCTTGAGATTGATTCGCTTCAGGATCGAGCCCCGAGTGGAAAAGTGGTTAGCAAGCTGTTTCGTCTCCAATATTTGGATTCGCAGACGTTTCAGCAGCAGATTCAGCCATTTTTGAGCCCGAATTTCAGCACCATAATCCCATTCCAGAATTCCAATGCGGTAATCGTTACCGATACCATCAGCAACTTGCAACGGCTTGAGTATGTTGTGTCCGAGGTAGATAAGCCGAGCCGCCTGAACGTGACGACTCAGTTCTACACGCTGCAGTTCGCCCAGGCGAGTGAAGTTGCCGATCAGATTCAAGGTTTGATCGATGCTGCCAGGGCCAATTTTGGAGAAGAGAATAGCAGCAACTCGAATAATAGTCGCGGCCAAAACCGAAGCCAAGGGGGCGATGGGGATCAAGCTCGCCCCCCTATGCCGGTCGCCAATGTTGGAGGTGAGGGTGCGATTCCGAACCAGATCCTTTTCGGGTCCAACACGGCCATCGCGGCTGACGACCGGACAAACCAGCTTATAATCATGTCCGAGCCAGCCAATATGACTTTCTTCGACGAGATAATCGAAAAGCTCGATATCAAGTCGGATCCGGCGACGCGAATCGAGGTAATCGTCCTCAATCATGCAGAAGCGACTGAAGTCGCGGGTCTGCTCAGCAGCTTCGTAAGTGGATCGACTGATTCCGAATCCAATGATCGCTCCCAAGCCAATGCGAACGAAGGGAATAGACAGACCCGACAGGGAAACCCGCAAAGCATCAATCAGAATTCCCGCCCGCAACAACAAGCGGTGAGCTCGGCCTTGCAGCAGCAGGTAAACAGCGCCGTAAATTCGACTTTCGATAATCGCGATAGCCAGTTCAGCGAGTTCATGACGATCGAAGCGGACGAGCGAAGCAATGCCTTAATAATTTCTGGTACACGTAGCGATTTAGAATTGATGACCGAGCTTATCGCCAAAATCGATGTATTACTGCCGCAAGTACGTATCGAAGTGATAATCGCGGAAGTGAACCTGGACAATGATAGTAATTCTGGAATGGAATCGATATCGGGGACGTATACTCAAAACGAAGCCGATGGCGAACCCAATATCACCAATTTGCAGGGACTAGATCTTCTTGGGATAAGCACCAACAACGTTAATTTCAATGTGGATACTCGTACGGGCGTTATAACCAATCTCACATTTAATGCTATCCTCAACGCGGCTCGGACCAATAGCAATGTACGAATTCTTTCGATACCAACTCTTCTCACGACCCATAATCAGGAAGCCACCTTTACGGTTGGTCAGCAACGCCCGATTGTGACCGGAACGACCACGGATAACACCTTGAGCACCTCGGTTAGGGAAACGGTGCAGTATCAGGATATCGCCATTGAACTGAAAGTTAAACCTTTGATTGGCCCCAATGACGTTATCCAATTGGAAGTCGATCAGTCAGTGAACGACATAGATGGATTCGTCACGATCAACAACAATGAACAGCCGATCATTGGCCGTCGCCAAATGGTTTCCTTTGTTAGCGTCGAGAACAATGGTTTGGTCGTGCTTGGTGGAATGCAGAGGAGCAAAGAGACCAAGAACGTTAACCGGATGGCAGTCTTAGGCGAGATTCCGGTGCTCGGAAACATATTCAGAAGTCGCGGGGTCGATTTCGAGAAACGGGAGCTATTGGTCTTTATCCGCCCCAAAGTGATTCGGGATTCAAAGGATGCGAACGAAGACGCCATGGAAAAGATGAACGTTCACCCAATTCAGCCTCAGATCGACGACTACATTGAGGAGGGAAGTTTCAGTCTTAATAAGAAGGCGGAACGAAGCGGGCATCCGGGCAATTCCGAGAAGCGTGACAAAGATGCAGTTGTGAGAAAGCCCTATAAACGCTAGTATCCAATAATGGAGTTAAACGGGAAACTTTTTACCTTGGTGTTCATCCTCATTGGATGGGCTCCGCTCGACGCCCAGGAAGCGGCGTCTCCGTTTGTCCCGCCTTCTCAAAATGTCCAGCCGAAAGTCCAACCGAAAGCGACACCGGTCACTCCTTTGGACTCGGTCGAGTTTCGTGGAGTGATCGAAATCGGCGGAGTAGCCTGGTTGAGTCTTTATGACACAAAATCGAAGAAGATCTATCGATTGAGGCAAGACGTGGATGGCGAAGATGGATTCCAACTGGTGGGGTACGATCGCGGTAGTAAGCCTGGTGAAGAGACGATCGTGGTTAGGCAGAATGGACTAACTCGTAATCTTAGTTTAAAGGACGCTGATATAATCGCTTTGGCGGAAGTGCCTCAGCGAGCTCCGCAAAGGGTGACTCAGCGCACGGCTCCGGCAACAGCGAACCCGGTAAGGCAGCCCGCGAATCCCAACATCGAAGCCGCGAGTGATGAAGAAGTGCGTGAGCGCATGCAGCGTGTTGCTGAGGAAATCCGTCGCCGACGAGCTTTGCGACGAGACATCATCGAGGACGATCCTCGAGGTTTCAACTAGTGGATATGGCGATAGCAGAGCTAGACTTTTTGGATACACGCAAGCTAAGCGAAGAGCTCTGCTCGGAAATCCAAGGAACGAGGCGATCCGAACGATTGGAGCGGATAGCCGATCTTGAGAACCGAGAATTGACCGCCTTGGTTGTCGACTTAAGCGAGTTCACGGGATTGGCCATAGCTGATCCAGAAAGCTTTGACTTGGATCGGCTCAATTCGATCCCATTGAGAATTCTGCACGAGTTCCATTGCGTGCCCATCAAAAAGTTGGAAGGAGACGATTCCCTAACATTAGCCACCGGCTGGCCTCCCGAATCGATCATGGATGATTGGGTATATGCGACTTGCGGTCAACGTCCAGTTTGGCAATTGGCGAATCCTGATCGTATTTCAAAATTTATTACGCAGAATCTTGGGGTGGGCGCAGAAAGTCTGGATGAGTCCTTCGATATAGACGACGACTTGATTGTCGCCGAGGTGGATGAGGAAGAGGATGAGGACGCGGCTATCATCCGCTTCGTCAACGAAGTGTTCCATCAGGCTGTCGAGGATGGAGCTACGGATATCCATTTTGAGCCTATGGAAGAAGAGCTGCGTATTCGCTATCGTATCGATGGGTTGCTGGTATCCGTTCCTGTGCCGGATAATTTAAGGAAGTATCAGGACGCTATCGTTTCCCGTATGAAGATTATGGCGAAGCTCAATATTTCCGAGCGACGGTTGCCGCAGGACGGGCGTATCAATTTGAAGATGGGGGAAACGACTTTGGACATCCGCTTATCCACTATGCCAGTCATGTATGGGGAGAGCATTAGTCTTCGATTGCTGAATAAAAAGAGCGCTCCGCTAAGTTTACAGCAACTGGGTATGTCCGATGAGGATCAGCAGAAGATAGATCGTGTGCTTGGTTTGCCGCATGGCATCATCTTAGTTACCGGACCTACCGGCTCGGGCAAATCGACCTCGCTCAACGCCTTCATCCGTAAGATCAATTCTGAAGATAAGCGGATCATAACTGTAGAAGATCCGATCGAATACGAAGTGTCAGGCGTTAATCAGATTCAGGTTAAAACTGAAATCGGCTTTGGGTTTGCCGAGGCATTGAGGCACGTACTGCGTCAAGATCCCAACGTAATTATGGTTGGGGAAATTCGAGATCGGGAAACGGCGGACATAGCCGTCCGGGCATCTCTGACCGGTCACTTGGTATTCAGTACGCTCCATACGAACGACGCTCCTGGAGCGATCACACGATTGACCGATATGGGGATCGAACCGTTTCTTATCGCCTCGGGTGTTGAAATGGTTATTGCTCAGCGTCTATTGCGACGGCTTTGCCAAGACTGTTTTGAAATGAGGCCCTTGGATCGAATTGCGGCATTGGACGCCTTGAAAGTTCTCGACATGCCAGAAAGTGCCCTCGACGGCGTAACAGAAATGCCAATCGCAGTTGGATGCGAACGTTGTCGAAATCTTGGATACCGAGGGCGTATCGGAATTTATGAGATCCTCAGAGTATCTGAAGAGCTGCATGATCCTATCGTTAATCGCGAGGCCGCCCCGCTAATTAGGGAGATCGGGCGCAAAGGCGGCATGGTGACCTTGGGGGAATCGGGTTGGAATCTTGCCCTCAAGCACTTGACTACCTTGGAAGAAGTCGTCCGCACCATATCCATCAAAGAAGGATGAGGTGAATTATGGAGGAGGAACGAAGAAGGTGAGTTGGGGAAAACTGATGTGGCATCATATCAAGTAGGAGCGGCTTCACGCCACGATGAGATATGTCCAATTCGCAACTTAAAGCCGCTCCTGCAATCCGAACTCAATTTGTTACTTCTTCAGTGTTAATTCTACTTTCACTCTTCAGAAAACGTGCCCAATTTTACTTATAGTGCCAAAGATCCAAGCGGGACATCCATACGTGGGTCTATCGATGCGGTTAACCGTAAAGCGGCGCTGCAGAAGATAGTCGCTCAGAAGTTGAGACCGCTCTCGGTTCAAGAAGCGGTGGCAGGCGTATCCAAAAAGAAGAGCGGGCTAGGGCTTTTTGGTCTCTTCACGACAAAAGCCAGCAAGGGTAGCAAGGTGTTGCTCAATCGGAGCGTTGCCTTACCTTTTCTCTCAGGGCTTCGCGAATTGCTGAATTGTGGTATCCAGTCTGCGGATGCACTTAGAATGATGAGTTCACGTATGAGCGATCCGCGACAGAAATATTTGGCTACTCAACTTTGGGATGAGTTACGGCAAGGTCGGTCCTTGTCGGAAGCCATGCGAAAACAGCTTAAAGTTTTCAATGAGAGTGTAGTTAGTCTTGTGCAGGCGGGTGAAGCCACCGGAAACCTCAAAAAAGTGCTGGCTCGCATCGTCGAGAGTATGGAAGAGCAAAAAGTGATCCGCGGAAAACTAATGGCTGCCTTGTCTTATCCTTGTTTTCTCATCGTCGTTGCGATTGGATTGGTATTCCTTTTCTTGTTTAGCTTGCTTCCAAGAATTGAAGGGTTGTTGGAATCTCTTGGAAGCGACTTACCAGCATCGACTACTTTGCTTATAGCTTTGGCCAATGGGTTGCTGAAATACGGCTGGATTGCGGCGATCGGCATCGCTCTCGTAGTCGGCGGATTAATCTCGTGGCGAAAATCGAATGCCGGTCGCTACAAATTCGATTCGATAACCCTTCGTGTTCCTGGAGCGGGAAAAATCATCCGCGATATACAGATCCTGCAATTTACCCAGACGCTGTCGCTCCTCTTGGAAAATGGCATCATAATGGTTCAAGCCTTGGCAAT
This sequence comes from Opitutales bacterium UBA7389, assembly GCA_002474325.1. Lineage (GTDB taxonomy): Bacteria > Verrucomicrobiota > Verrucomicrobiia > Opitutales > Opitutaceae > Pelagisphaera. The sequence continues at coordinate 8,543 of DKNL01000297.1, read as the reverse complement.
GGCCGAGCGTTCGCTGTCTAATGTCGCTATGTGCGAAGCCTTCGGAGGAGCCAGAGTCAAGGTTACGGAAGGGGTTCCATTGTCTTCCGCCTTTAAGTCGACGGGCTATTTCGACGATATGGCCCTAGACATTTTTACGGTGGGCGAAAACACAGGTGACGTAGTCCCGGGTCTGAGGCGAATGTCTCAACAATATAAAGAGGTAATCGACCGTTTCGTTAAGACCATGTTAGGCGTTATTTCAACGGGAGTCCTATTAGGGGTTTTCGGGATGGTGGGAATGATCGCCTTTGGGATCATTTCTGCCGTGTTTCAGCTTAGTAACTCGCTTTCGACGGGTTGAGCGCCATTTAGGACTTGGCAAGTATGACGAGATCATGGCCTTTGGGATCTATATTCCGAATTGCCCTGCCTGATCCGCAGATGGAATCGAGAATGCTCTTGGCATCCTCTGATCGGCGCCCTGTGGTCTCAAGAAGAGATTCAATGCTTCGCAAGGAACGTACTACGATCTCCAGATAACCAACTATATCTGTAGACCCGTGAACGCGATGGCGTAGCCGCGGCGGGTAAGCGATTCATAGAGTGCTAATATCGCGAGCTTTAGTCGTAGTCGAAAATAGCTAAACATTAGCAGTTGCGGGTAGGCGGAATGGAAACTTGAAATTATGCTTGTGGTCAATGGCTTCAGACAATGGCTTCTTGATAGCTAACCCATCTATTCTTCGAAAGAGATGTCACCCAATTTTAGAATAGCGATCCGATTTCTTTTGGCAAAAAAGCGGTCCATGTTGATGAGCCTAGCAGGTATCGTGTTTGGGGTGGGGTTCTTTATCTCCACTCAGGCCCAGCTTACCGGCTATCAAGAGCTTTTTATCGAAACGATCCTGGGAACGGATGGCGCCATTCGAATCGAGGATCGAATTCAGGATTCTTATGTGTTCGTCGCCGCCTCCACATCGAAAGGGGATCGTACTAATTTTTTCATAACCGACGAAAAGAACCGCCGCTTTGTCGAAGGGGTCGAGCACCCCGACAAGGTTATCGAGTCGATAATGCAGCTGCAAAATGTAGAAGCGGCTTCTCCTGTTATTAAGGGAACCATACAATTGGAGAGCCCGTTACGTAAGGACAATGGCCAGGTGTATGGTATTAACTTAGACGACCATATCGCCGTATCTGCATTGGAAGACCAAATACAACACGGGTCCCTTGTCGACTTCCGGACGGCCCCGATGGGGATCATAATGGGGCACAAAATGGCAGGACGGCTCGACGTAACTGTGGGAGAATCAGTCATTATTCGAGCAATCGATCAGCAGCGTAGATTTACGATATCCGCTATATTCGAAACTGGTGTATCGGATCTCGACAAAACGCGCGTTTTTATGCACATGAGCGCCGCTCGATCTCTGCTGAAAAAGCCTCATGGCGTTAGCTTTATCCAGGTAAGTATTTTCGATCGCGATCATGCTGTTGTAGATGCGGAAGTAATCGAGCGCGTTGCGAATCACTTTACGACTCCCTGGCAAGAGCGAGAGAAGTCATGGATGCAGCTATTCAAGACCTTGAAGCTTTCAGCGGCGATAACGGTATCTACAATTATCATTGTATCCGGCTTAGGGATGTTCAGCACTCTATTTATGATCGTCATGGATAAGACTCGGGAAATCGCTATCCTTAGGTCGATGGGGTATACACGGAGCGATATCTCGAATATTTTTCTTTGGCAGGGCGCGATTGTTCTGTTCTGGGGTGCCATATTGGGCTGTTTTTTGGGAGGCTTGATAACTTACGGAATATCGAGATTGCCCATGCCGCTTTCTGGCATTTTCGCCACCGAATATTTCCAGGTTAATTCCACCGTGTGGCATTATATTCAGGCGGTAGTAGCCGCGATAGTGATCGTTATGGTTGCCAGTCTAGCTCCTGCCAGGCGGGCGGGAAGGCTAGTGCCAGGCGATGTGATTAGAGGGACAGTAACGTGAGCGAGACAACTGATTTGGAAGGAAAGAGTATCGCTTTGGAGTGTCGAGATCTTCACAAGCATTTGGGAGAAAGGGAAATGAGGGTGCATGTGTTGCGCGGAGTTAATCTCAAACTCTATCAGGGGGAAGTATCCGCGATCGTTGGGCCTTCCGGTTGCGGAAAAAGCACGCTACTATATTTACTCGGACTGTTGGATCGCCAAGATTCGGGACAGATACTGATCAATGGGGAAGAGGTTCCACCGGATAAAGATGGAGCCCACACCCGTACAAGAGGAGAGCATATTGGTTTCGTGTTCCAGTTCCACTTTTTAATCCCGGAATTTAGCGCAGCGGAAAACGTCATGCTTCCAATGCGGAAGCTGGGAAGATTGGCCGATCAGGAAATGGAAGATCGAGCCCGTTCGCTGCTGAGCGATGTTGGCTTGGGCGATAAGACACACCGGCTACCTTCTCAATTGTCTGGTGGGGAGCAACAACGCGTAGCGATTGCCCGTTCGCTGGCAAACTTGCCGAGCGTTTTGCTAGCCGATGAGCCTACAGGAAACCTCGATGTTAAAAATTCGTTAATGGTTTTCCAGTCGCTAACGCAATTGGCAACAGAGAAAGGTCAAGCGGTTTTGATCGTTACACACAATCCGGAATTGGCGGGCAGGTGCGATCGCATCTTGAGGATGCAGGATGGCCAATTCATAGATTGAGGAAGCCGGGTTAGGAGGGCCCGAATCGCATTTGGTCCAGGTATTCAATGCGCCACTATTAGAAAATCGAACCCTGCGGTAACGATCGTCTAATAACCTTTCTTAGAGAAGGGGAAAGTGGCCACATTTTCATTGCTATTTACATGGGCTTGCCTTCACTCCGAAATCCAAAACCGACCTTTCTCAGAATAGTGAGTTCCGAAAATTCTCGAAAATATTTCTTAGCCGAGGTGTGTGCTGCGGCTCTGTGGGCTTTAGCATTGCCGAATTGGCTGGGAGCGAATTTGGCAAACGAAAGAAGGAATGGGACTGTAATCGAATCGCGTCCGGATCTTCAAGCGGTTCCCGGAGGGAAATGCTGACCAATCGTGGTATGAAAAGGGCGTCTAATTAGAGCGACAACGAATTTCGCGACATGTCTAATCTTTTCCCAAAGTGGTCTAACTCCCTTCCGCTCAAGCTGATCGTTTTTCTTTTGATCCTTGCAGCGGCGGTCGTCTCTGGCGTCACGTACTATGCTACGCCGAACTACACTAGGGTCGGCTACGAACCTTCTCAGCCCGTCCCTTACGATCATAGCTTCCATGTAGGCGAGTTAGGATTGGATTGCCGGTATTGTCACAATAACGTTGAAGAGTCGGGCCATGCCAATATCCCCGCGGCGAGCACCTGTATGTCTTGTCATAGCATGATAAAGACAGACAGCGATTTGCTGGAGCCGGTCCGAGCTAGCTACGCATCTGGCGAGCCCATTCAATGGGTTAGGGTGCATGAGACTCCGGACTACGTTTACTTTGATCACTCGGTTCACGTGAATCGAGGCGTTTCCTGTGTTGAGTGCCATGGCAAGGTTGACGAAATGGAAGTGGTTCGCCACGACCAGTCACTTAGCATGGGATGGTGCCTGGATTGCCATCGCCATCCGGAGGAAGCTCTCCGTCCACTGGATCAAATAACCAACTTGGATTGGGTTCACCCAGGAGGTGAGAAAGGTCAGATCGAAGACGGGCTGAAGTTCGTCGAAGAGTGGAAAATTAACCCGCCGCAAAGCTGTTCAGGCTGCCACCGATGAAACCGATTAACACATCTCCTCCCACCAAGGCCGAACAAACTGGACCGCGCTATTGGCGCAGCCTCGACGATCTTTCCCAATCGCCGGACTTCATTGATCAAGTGCAAAGGGAATTCGGCCCGGAAGCCTCGGAAATGAACGAGGTCGACCGACGCCATTTCTTCAAAATCATGGCGGCCTCATTCGCGTTGGGCGGATTGGGGTTTACGGGCTGCCGACGCCCAGAATCCAAGATTCTTCCTCATTCGAAAGCGCCTGAATACCAAATCCCCGGTAGACCACTCTACTACGCGACTTCGTATTCGCTCCGAGGAGAAAGCATTCCCTTGCTGGTGGAAACGCATTCGGGACGCCCCACTAAAGTCGGGGGAAACGACGTCTTCAGCTACTACAATGGAGGAACAGGGGCTAAGGCCCAAGCGTCGATTCTCGAGCTCTACGACCCTGACAGATCCACGAGGTATTCAAAGAATGGATCTACAATCTCTAAGGAGGAAGCCCTAGATGCCCTAGAAGTCCTGCGAAAATCGTTTGTAGATGCAAAGGGAAAGCGGGTTGCCGTCCTTGCGGAAAAGTCCTCGTCGCCCACTCGAGCCCGTCTAAAGGAGATGTTTCAGAAAGCGTATCCAGACGCTATTTGGGCTGAGTATGAACCGGTGGATACGGATCAGGCTCAATCAGCCGCGGCAATCGTCGCCGGAGCCAACCTGAGGCCCAGTTACGATTTGCGAAGAGCTCAGCGCATCCTATGCGTGGGGGGCGATTTTCTTGGAGAAGATCCTGGCTCACTTGCCCTTAAGAAGCAATTTGCAGATGGCCGACGGGTTAAGTCATCGATAGACAAAATGAGCCGTCTCTACGCGGTCGAATGTCAGTTTACGCTAACGGGCGCGATGGCGGACCATCGCAAGCGGATCGCCACGAGCAGATTGACTTCTGTGCTGGCCGCAGCGGCTTTGGAAATAGAGCTAGGTGTTGAGGGCGAGGTGCTTGAGCCAATTTTTGAAAGACTCGCGTCCAATCTTGATAAAGAGACAAGGGAGTGGGTCCGGCGGGCGGTCGCGGATTTGGCTCAGTTCAAGGGCGAAAGTGTAGTGTATGCAGGTCCGAGCCTTGATAAAGAAGCTCAGGGAATCGCATTGCTAATCAACGAAAAGTTGGGGAATCTTGGTAGTACGCTGAACCTCGTCGAGATCGAGAGCGATAAGTCTTCCACGATTCAAGAACTGGTTGACGCCATCGGTAGTGGCGAAGTAGACACGTTGCTGGTTTCGGGAGGAAATCCAGTTTACAACGCCCCTGCGGACCTGGATTTTGGTGGCGAGCTAGAGTCCGTTGATACAGTCGTTAGACTGGGGTATTACGAGGACGAAACGTCGGAAAAATCCAACTACCACTTCGTTCAAGCCCACTATTTGGAATCTTGGGGGGATGGCCGTGCCTACATGGGTGAGTTACTGTCGCAGCAACCTATGATCGCGCCTCTTTTCGATGGGATTTCGGAGATAGAAGTGCTGGCTCGATTAGTAGGTGAAGAGAACGCGGACGGACGCAGTCTCGTCTATGAGACCTTTCAAAAGGTAGGCTCCAATAAAAGACGCTCTTTCGATAAATTTCTCCATGACGGTTTCTGGGAAAATTCGGGCTTCAAGATTAATCGCTCATTGATTTCGGGCATGCGCCTTGCGGAATCGCTTGGTTCGATAGACGTGCCTGCAGCCCCTTCAGGCAAAGACAATTTGGAAGTCGTTTTTACTCTGGATCCTAGTGTCGACGATGGCCGTTACGCCAATAACGGATGGCTTCAGGAATGTCCGGATCCCATGACGAAAATGACCTGGGACAACGCCATTTATGTGAGCCCTCGTTTAGCCAGTGAATTGGATATCGTCGCGCCGGATTCTGCTTTGCAGATCACCCGCAAAAATCCTAATAAGGTCAGTGATGGCCGCTCCTTTTCGCCAGTCGCGAAAATCTCAGTTGGCGAATTCGAGGTAGTTGGAGGCGTACAAATTCTGCCGGGATTGGATAATTATTCCATAATTCTTCCCCTGGGCTACGGGCGGAAAAAGACGGGTCGGATTGGAACGAACTCTGGATACAGCGCTTACGAAGTTCGCTCCGCGGATACGATGAATTTCGCTTCCGGAGCGAAGCTTGAGCTGACGGGTGAAACAATCCAACTGGCCAATACGCAGGAGCATTGGTCCATGGAGGGGAGGGCGATTATCCGTGAATCTAATTTGGACGATTACGCTGACGATCCGAATTGGGTGGAAAAAATGGGAATGGAAAGCCATTCCCCGCCGATATTGGGTGAAGATAAGGGTATGCCTGCCCAAGAGCGTTCTAAAGAAACTCCGCGAGGCGGTTCTGCTTACGAGCACCCGAACTATGATGGCGTTCATCAATGGGGGATGGCGATCGACCTCAATGTGTGCTCAGGATGCAATGCCTGCGTCGTTGCCTGCCAAAGCGAAAACAATATCCCGATCGTTGGTCGAGATCAGGTTCGTCGAGGGCGGGAAATGCACTGGATTCGGTTGGATCGCTATTTTTCTTCAGACGTTACCAAAGACGATGGCAAATTGGATAAGGCGGCTATACCGGAGGATCCTCAGGTTTCCATACAGCCGATTAGTTGTATGCACTGCGAGACAGCTCCCTGCGAGACGGTTTGTCCAGTTAACGCGACGGTTCATGATGAAGATGGTCTCAACACTATGGCCTACAACCGCTGTATCGGAACCCGTTATTGCGCCAACAACTGCCCTTACAAGGTTCGTCGCTTCAATTTCTTTGATTATCAGCAACGTCCCCTCGACCGTCTCTACGAAGGTCCTCTAGCTCCGAAAGGGATGAATGAGCTACAGCAGATGGCTCAAAATCCGGATGTATCCATCAGAATGCGTGGAGTCATGGAGAAATGCACCTATTGTGTGCAGCGTATCCAGCAAGCCAAGATCGAGCAAAAGGTAAAAGCTAGGGATAGCGACGACATCCGGATTCCCGATGGCACCATCAAAGTGGCCTGCGCCCAAGTTTGCTCGATGGACGCTGTCGCGTTTGGTGATCTTTCTGATCCCGACAGCGAGGTTTCAAAAATGCAAGCCAACGAGAGGAACTACGCTTTGCTGGGCTACACGAACGCCCGTCCGCGTACGACCTACCTGGCCAAACTTCGCAACCCCAATCCGGACATGCCGGATTATTACGATCAGCCGCTAACCAAGGTCGAGTACAAGGCAACGAAGCCAAAAAAAAGCGGCGATTACGTAGGAAACGATTCATACGATCATGATGATTCACACAACGATTCTCACTCGGATCATGGAGGAGCCCATTAATGGCTAGCGCGAATCCGATAAAGAGCGAAGTGAAGCCGACTATCCTCGATGAGGTGGATCCTGTTGACATCCCCCGTCCGGCTCTCGTCGAAAACGATCGTAGTTTCTCTTGGATAACCGAGAAAATTTGTGGAATTGTAGAAGAAGAGACGCCTACGTGGTGGTGGGTCTGCTTCGTGGTCGCCTGCGCGACAGCTTCGTTTACAGTCTTGGGGCTTATTTATCTCGTATCAGCTGGGACGGGTGTTTGGGGATTGGCTAATCCAGCGAATTGGGGTTGGGCTATCGTCAACTTTGTTTTCTGGATCGGTATCGGCCATGCGGGTACGCTGATTTCCGCGATTCTCTGTTTACTACGGCAAAAATGGAGGACCTCGATAAATCGGGCGGCAGAGGCGATGACGATTTTCGCGGTTGTTTGCGCGGCTATCTTTCCAGTATTCCACGTTGGGCGGGTTTGGATGGCCTGGTTTTTATTCCCAATTCCGAACGCCAACGCCATTTGGCCGAACTTCCGTTCAGCTTTGTTGTGGGACGTATTTGCCGTTTCGACTTATGGTACGGTCTCGGTACTTTTCTGGTACGTCGGCTTAATCCCGGATTTGGCGTCCGTACGCGACCGCGCAAAGACCAAGATCCGCCAATTTCTTTATGGTTTCTTCGCTATGGGCTGGAGAGGATCCAATCGCCATTGGCGAAACTACGAGATGTGCTACTTGATTCTTGCTGGCCTATCCACGCCGCTCGTACTCTCTGTTCACACGATCGTATCCTTCGACTTCGCCATCTCCTTACTCCCTGGGTGGCATACGACCATTTTCCCGCCTTACTTTGTTGCCGGAGCGATATTTTCCGGATTCGGAATGGTGCTTACCTTGATGCTTCCTCTGCGAGCGATCTACCGTCTCGAGGATCTTATCACGCAATACCATATCGATTGCATGACCAAGATCGTCTTGGCCACTGGATCGATGGTTGGTTATGCCTACGCGATGGAGTTCTTCATTGCCGCTTATGGAGCCAACGACTTCGAGATATTCGCTTTTGTTAATCGGGCCTTTGGAAACTATGCTTGGGCATACTGGATCATGATTTCCTGCAATGTCATATCTCCGCAGCTCTTCTGGTTTAAGAAGATTCGCGAGAACACCGCTTGGGTGTGGATTATAAGCATATTTGTAAATATAGGAATGTGGTTCGAGCGTTTCGTTATCGCGGTGACTACGCTTACTCGTGATTGGCTGCCCTCTAGCTGGGGATACTATTCGCCTACGATTATCGATATTTTCACTTACGTTGGGACGTTCGGGGTCTTTTCCGTACTCTTCCTTCTCTTCCTTCGGTTCCTCCCCCTGATGGCGATGGCGGAAATCAAAGCAATCACGCCCGAAGCGGACCCGCACAAACACTGACTTTAGAAGCGAATATTCCCGAC
>DKNL01000187.1:3909-4125 GCA_002474325.1 Opitutales bacterium UBA7389 | reverse complement strand
GAAAGGAGATTGGGACGGCTTTTTCGGACTAGGTCTGAACAACCTGATCAATTTCCTTCTTATCATAAGCCTTTCCCAGTCCGTACTGGGATTTTCAACCGAGTTGATCGCAACTCGAGTTTTGCCAGGTATGGCCATGGGGCTTCTGTTCGGCAACCTATTCTACGCTTGGCAAGCTCGCTCGCTCGCGAAACGTCTTGGACGCGACGATATTTG
>DKNL01000187.1:1026-3523 GCA_002474325.1 Opitutales bacterium UBA7389 | reverse complement strand
CAGCAGATTGCGTTAAGCAACGGGGCGAGTGCTGAAGAGGCGAATCATCTCGCTTGGATAGCGGGAATCCTCGCTTGCGTGGGGTCTGGCATAATCGAGCTGATCGGTTCGTATTTCGTCCCTCTCATTCGCCGAGTGGCCCCGCGAGCGGCTTTGCTCAGTGCTTTGGGGGTGATTGGAATTTTCTTTATCGCGGCGGACTATGCGTTTCGAGCGTACGAGTTTCCTTTGATCGGTTTGCCGACCTTGTTTCTCACTTTGTATTTCTATTATGGAAGCGATCGGGTGCGCTTTGGGATTCCAGGCGGTTTAATCGTTTTGTCTGTGGGCATACTGATCGCTTGGCTCAGCCACTTTTTGGGCTTCAAAAGCCCAATTAGCGGAATTTCAGAGTCCAGTTTGGACTTCGGGCTTCATTTGCCGTGGTTCTTCGGCTTCGAGGCTTTTCTATCGATCGGACAGATGGCTTCCTTCGCCGCGGTCATTATACCGATGGGATTGATCAATGTAATTGGGTCGATGCAGGCATTGGAGTCGGCGGCCGCGTCCGGAGACGATTTTCCGCCGAAGTCGTCACTGGCTGTTAATGGGCTCGGGACAATCATTGCAGGAACGCTTGGGTCTCCGTATCCGACAACTTTGTATATTGGGCATCCGGGTTGGAAAGCGATTGGCGCTCGGGCGGGCTACTCCCTGATCAATGGGGTTCTCATGGCTGCGCTTTGCCTTACGGGATCGCTGGGTTTTCTCTCGGAATACGTACCCATCGAGGCGGGGATGGCGATTCTCATTTGGATCGGGATTACGATTGGATCGCAGGCCTTTCAAGCAGTCCCTCGCGCTCACGCCCCAGCGGTGATCTTTGGAATGATTCCGGGCATTGGGGCATTCTGTGCCTTGATCGTAAAACGCGTTTTGGGAACAGTGGGATTCGGCCAAGAGGGCCAACCCTACAGCTCCGAGTTATTGGCGAACCTGAAGGACAAAGGGAATCTGTTTGCGGAGGGTGTCTTTGTCTTGGAGCAAGGTTGGCTCTATGCGTCCATTCTGCTTTGCGGGTTCATGGTTGCCTTGATAGAAAGGCGTTTTTCGAATGCGATTGGATGGATCGTTGCTTCGGCTGGACTATCGGCGCTAGGTATCATTCATTCCTTTAAAATAATGAGCGGGGACATCACCACATCCATTGCTCCGGCATGGGAGTTGACGTTCGGGTATTTAGCGGCGGCCGGCATACTGGTCGTAGTCAAATTCGCAATGACTTGCAATTTAGACGGGGAAAATAGCTGAGGAACATATGCCAATTGTAAGATTATCAGGAACGGTCGAAGGCGAGTGCGACTCCAATCGCGAATCTAGAGCGCGGATGTTGTACACCCTTTTCGCCAACGGTTGGGATATTTATAATTCCAATGGAGATCAGAGGATAACGCTTTCGAACATAGAGCGCAAGATACAGGAGTCCGATGCGTTTGTGTTTATGCCAGGAGCATCTCTAGAAGACTTGTTTAAGGCCGTATCCATATTCGTAGGCTACCAGACCTTGGATCCGCATCTGTTTGGTAAAGCGACCGCGATTTTGAATACGGACGATTCCTGGGATCCGTTACTGGAGCTTCTAGACAACCTGCAAGAAATCGGTGCCATTAGGCAAGATTATCGCCAATTTCTGTTGATCGCCCAGTCTCCTAGCGAAGTGCTGGCGTGCGTCGATCGGATCCGGGTGGAAGGGCTGCCCGATGTCGGAAGGGAAAAGGTGACGACCAATCACAGCGATTCGTTCAGTAATCGGAGACCGGAAGATTATAGAGCGAACATATGCATTTTTTGTTCCGCTTCAATGGAGAATCCATCTTACCTGAACGAAGGCTACGAATTGGGCAGGCTTCTCGCCGAAAACAAGCTGGGATGCGTTTCAGGAGCCGGTACAACCGGTGTCATGGGAGAAGTCGTCAAGGGCGCTGCCGAAGCTGGCGGATGGGTCGCGGGGTCCAATGTGCCGCATATAATAGAGCTGGAAGGGCTGCCGGACGGGCTTTCCGCGTTCTGGTTGACTCCCGATATCTATGCGCGGATGGAGGCCATGATCGAGAACTCCGATAAGTTCGTCATTTTCCCTGGCGGCGCTGGAACGGTGCAAGAAATGTTCGCCTTGCTTATACTAAAGGCTGCGGAAAACCCTTTGATGAAGGGTAAGAGCATAATTATCTACAATCGACCGGTGGCGGGATCGACTAACGGGTATTGGGACCGCCTTCTCATTTTGCTCGAGCCCTGGAAAGATGCGAACCTCTTCGACGTAGAAACGGAATTGGAAGGGCTGATCGATAACTTAGGGAACTTAATTGGAAAGACGTAAAGGTTATATGTTAAGGCAAATAGGATCTAACAAGTATACAAACATAGAATACAGAAAAACTTTTATGGCTCGAAGGGCAAACATAGTTTCTATTGAGGCAATCAGATCAGCGAGACTCAGTTGTCCTAAATTCGAAAG
>DKNL01000187.1:0-739 GCA_002474325.1 Opitutales bacterium UBA7389 | reverse complement strand
TGAGCCAATCAGATCAGCGAGGCTCAGTTGTCCTAAATTCCAAAGTTCAGGACGTACAATCGCCTAAGTTGGTTTCTGCGATTCGAGTTTTCCACCTGCCAATGCGTCATTCTCTAACTCTTTTGAGAAACCCCAAGCGACTTATCGGCTTTGCAGTTTCGGTCGGGCTCGCCTGTATTGTATTTTGCCTGCTGCCTCAGAGATCATTTGAGGGCCAGGACCTTAACGGCCAATGGTTTAGCGTCCTTCCGCCTATCGTAGCTATCGCCGCTGCTCTGTTTTTCCGCAACTTGGTGGTAGCCCTCACCGCCGCTTTTTTGACCGGAGCCTTTCTGACTTACGGATGGAACCCGTTTGTTGTCCTGCCCAACGCGATAAACGCGTTCGTCATTAAGAATCTCGTTGATGGTTTTAATATTTCCATCTTCGTCTTCCTCTTCGCTCTAGTGGGGATGATACATGTGATTTATCGAAGTGGCGGAATTCACGGAATGGCAGAAAGGCTGGTCGTCGTCGCCCGGGGTCGCCGTAGTGCCAAGTTGGTAACGATACTCTCAGGTTTCATCATATTTTTCGATGACTACTCGAACACGATTGTGGTTGGCTCCACGATGAGGAAACTGACCGATCGCTGGAAGATTTCCCGAGAGAAACTAGCTTATCTAGTGGATTCAACCACCGCCCCCATTGCCGGATTGGCAATACTTTCCACCTGGATCGCCTTCGAGGTTTTCCTATT
>DKNL01000084.1 GCA_002474325.1 Opitutales bacterium UBA7389 | reverse complement strand
GATACGATTGGAGCGTTGGGAAACGAATTCGTTAAGACGCCGACAATCGATGGTTTAGTGGAAGAGGGCGTTGCCTTTACCAAAACCTATTGTCAGAGCCCGATTTGCACCCCGAGTCGGGCAAGCTTTATGACAGGTTTGTATCCAAGCCGTCTCCACAATACCCGAAATGGAAACGACTCGTTTCCGGATGGTCCGCCTTTAATTTCTAAGTTGATAGCAGATTCTGGATACGAGTGTGGGTTAATAGGGAAATTTCATTTGGTTAGCGCAGGTCACCGTCCCGAGCCGAGGCTAGACGATGGCTTCACCTACTGGAAGCATTCGCACGCTCCAAGAGACGATTGGCCTGAAGGGACTCACGACTATGCCGACTGGGTTAGAGAAAAGGGAAAAGATCTGGATGAGATGCGCAACTCGGAAGCTCGAGTGGATCCGGAGTATCACCAAACGAAGTGGGCCTCGGATCGGGCCATCGAGTTCATGTCCCAAGAGCGGAATTGCCCTTGGCTGCTCAACATAAACGTTTACGATCCGCATCCACCCTTTATACCGCCAGCAAGTTACGCGGAGAAGTTTTCGGCGGATGATATGCCAGGACCTTATTTTCGTGAGTCAGATCTGGATGCTCAGGCGAAACTCGATCCGCTGGACTTTCAAGGCCGCGCCAAACGGCCCGAGGAAGTCAATGGAAAAGATATCCAAGGTAAATACTATGCTATGATCGCTCAGATCGACGATCAGTTCGCTCGGATACTGGATTACCTGGAGAAAACTGGTCAGCGGGAAAATACGATCATCATATTTACATCCGATCATGGGGAAATGCTCGGGGATCATGGACTGGTGAAAAAGGGTTGCCGATTTTATGAAGGCCTCACTCGAGTTCCCCTCATCTTTTCATGGCCCGGCCATTTCGCGAAAGGCGTAGCTTGTGAGGGATTGGTTGAATTGCTGGATCTTTCGGCAACCATTCTTGATCTTACAGGTGTTGAGATACCCGACTATCATCAGGGCCGATCGTTACGTAACGTTCTAGAGGGTAAGGAAGACGGTTCGAAGATTCGGGAAGTCGCTAGATGCGAGTATTTTGATGCCCTAGATACTCACTTTACTGGAGGAACGGGTACTTTCGCTACCATGTATCGAACAAAGAGATACAAATTGTCCGCCTATCACAATGACGGTCTAGGGGAACTGTACGATCTGGAGAAGGATCCTTGGGAATTCGAAAACCTTTGGGATGATCCGGATAGCGTAGATACGAAAAACGAGCTCATCTGGAAAAGTTTCAACGACCACGTCAACCTAACCACAGACGTTGGCTCCAAGCGTATCGCGCCGATGTAGCATGATTTTGGTGGTAGGGCTGATTATCCTAAAGCTGCCGAACAATAAAAACGTAGGAGCGGCTTTATGCCGCGACATCCAAGCCAGCTGCATCTCGGCATAAAGCCGATCCTACAAGTTGCACTGTTTCACGTCTGAGATGGTGAAGCCCGTGCTGCTCATTTTCTAGAATCCAGCAAGCGCACATACTCGCAGAGTATATCGATATTATCGATAAATATGCGGCTGCTGATCCTATCAGCAACTTCGTAGTCGCCTTGCCAGAGCTGTCCGGGTGTACGCTTCTTGAATCGATCATTTTTTGTAATCCAAGCTCCGTTGGAATCCTGAGATTCGAAAATAGCTGATACTTTGGTGGATAGCTGCGAAATCCTATTTTCAAGAGTATTTACTGATGGGCTCGCATCGGAGCGAGCTATATAGGCGTCTCTGCCTAGCTCGATGATCTGCTGGTGCCGTTGTTTGATGGAATCCAATTTTCTTCGCAGATCTACTTGGTAGCCGTAACCAAGGCGTCGTTCTTCACTGAGCTCTTCGAGAGAATCGATGCGAATGCGACCTCGATCATAGTAAAGTGGTTTGCCCGTATACAGTTCAACAAAGCGGGCCCATTTCCCGTTTGGTAATCGAATGCCTTCGATCCATTTCAACGAATCAGGGATCGGCTCTAGATATTCGCTCCGGCCGATGTGAATATACAGGTCGAGTAGCGAGTTGATATTGTTGAGAGTCACCGACGGGCAAATAGACGGGGGCTCGAAGCTGCGAGCCCAAGCGGGTCGTAGAAACTCGTTGTACTGCTGGGCCCAGCCGGGTTGAGGAGGAGGCAGTTGAGATATCATCAAAAAGCGTCCTGCTCTCAGCAATACTCCCTCGTCCTCTTGTCGTCCATAATGTTGGAGAGCTTCCAGCATGACTCGAATGCAATCATTGATCCCCTCGTCGTTGAAGGTTGCGTAATCATGATAGTCGCCTTGGCTCGGGTAGCGGTGTGGCCAGCCGCCGTTTTCAAGTTGGGCTTCTTTCATAAGATTCAATGCTTTGTTTATCGCGGCTGTCAGTTCAGAGTCGTCCACTTTCTGATCGAGGGCCATCAAGAAGCTGATAGCGCTTTGAGTCTGATCGTCATCAAAACTGACCATATCACCTGCTGGTCGATCAAATTGGATTGTATGCTGCCAGCCTCCGTGAGTGTTTTGCCCGAGTATAAGAGCTTGTGCTGCGTCGTGGGCTGCGTTGAGGGCAATCGAGGAGCCGGTCGTGTTATAAGCGTTCAGTAAAGCCATGCCAACTGCTGGCGTTCCAGGCGGTTGTACCTCAATCGTATTTTCATCGAGAAGGCCTTCTCCCCATCGGCGGGATAGATCGGGGGTCACGGAATAGACGTAGCCTCCTCGATTAGACAGGGAATGAAAGTAGTTTATCCCACGCTCGATCGCAGCTTCGGCCTGAGCTCGTGACACTTCAGCAAAACTCGTCGAAACGGTGAAAACTGAGATGATGCAAAAGTTTATTCTAGCGAGCATGTTCACGAGATTGGAGTAAAGGAATACCGGCGACGACCTTTGATAATTCTTTATTGGTGATAATTTAAAACTGGGTATTTGCCAATCGGATTCTACGCCATGTATCTTTATTCATAATGGGTGAAATATTTCAGGTTTTTGTTCGATATTTTCATGGTAGGGAGGGCGGTCTCGATATTCCTTGCCTACAAGGATATTTTGTTGAGTCCGCGTAAATGGTGAGTAGTTTTTCAGCCTTAATCATCTCTATGAAAAAACACCGCAAGTATCTAGCATTAATCGTCTCATCACTGTCGCTCCTCCTGGCTGGTTGTAGCCCTTCAAGCAATTCCACGACAGAATCGGTCAAGTTATTCAATGGTTCCGATCTCGAAGGTTGGCAGAATTTTGGAGGCGGAAAATTCTATGTGGAGGATGGCGCCATCGTCGGCGAGTCTGCTCCTGATCTCCCCAACAGCTTCCTGGCAACAAAAGAGATGTATGACGACTTCGAACTGGAAGTTGAGTTCTGGGTGGACCCTCTATTGAACTCGGGCATTCAGATTCGCAGCCACACCTATCCTGTAGAGACGACGACCATTCGATGGGGGGGGCGGTTTAAGGATGATGGCACCAAGGACGTGAAGGAACGGATTTGGGAGAGGGGACGGTTCTGGGGCTACCAAATTGAGATCGATCCAACCGAACGTGCCTGGAGCGGAACCGTATATGAGGAGGGCGGTCGTGGTTTTCTGCATACACCAGGGGAAAGCGAAGTCGCTAAAAAGGCTTTCAAGCCCGTACAATGGAACCATTTTCGGATCATCGCTAACGGCGACCATTTTCAAACTTGGTTGAATGGCGTTCCCGTGGCTGATATGCATGATGACCTCACGTCTTCAGGCTACATCGCCCTCCAGCTGCATGGCATTGGCAAGAACTTGGAAAAAAGCGGCAAGAGAGTGATTTGGCGTAACATCCGCCTAAAGCGTTTATGAGGGCCACGAATGCTCTCGCCGCTCTGGTTCTATCTGTCGCGGTTTGGGTCACAACCGATACCTTCGGACAATCTGATGAGCGGCCGAATATCCTGCTTATCGTTTCTGACGATCAGGGATACAACGATCTTGGTTTGCTGAACGGAGATATTATTACGCCCAACCTCGATCGGCTAGCTAAAGAGGGAACTCGTCTTACCAGTTTCTATGTGGCCTGGCCCGCATGCACACCTTCGAGGGGAGCTTTTCTGTCAGGACGCTATCCTCAGCGAAATGGCATTTACGACATGATTCGTAATGAGGCACCCGATTACGGCCACAAATACGATCCAGAAACCTATGCCATCACCTGGGAGCGAATAGGAGGAATGGATGTCAGAGAAATTCTGATACCAAAAGTGCTCGAGTCGAAAGGGTATTATTCGGGGATATTCGGGAAATGGGATTTGGGTATCAGCAAACGCTTCCTGCCGCTAGCCAAAGGCTTCAACGAATTCTATGGACTAGTGAACACAGGCATCGATTACTATACGCACGAGCGCTACGGTGTTCACAGTATGTATCGCAACAACGAGCGGACTGATGAAGATACAGGTATCTATGCGACCTATTTGTTCGAGCGAGAAGCACTAAGGTTTCTCGATGAACGCAAGCAGGATGAGCCCTTTTTCCTCTATGTTCCCTTCAATGCTCCGCATGTTTCCTCCGCCTTGGATCCCAAAATTAGAGGCACTGTGCAGGCACCTCCAGAATTCGAAGCGATGTATCCAGCTGTAGAGACGGCCTATCAATTGGGAACACGTTACGGCGAAGAAACGCTCGTGCCCACAAGGGGAAAGCGAAAACGTGATTTCCGAGCAGCGACTACGTGCATGGATGCCTCCATTGGGAAAATTCTCGATACGCTAGATCGGAAAGGATTGGTGGACAATACTATCGTCATTTTCTTTGCTGACAATGGGGGTGGTGGCCCGGCGGACAATGGAGCTTTGCGCGGAGGGAAGGGCGATACCTGGGAAGGTGGTGTAAGGGTGCTGTCAATCGTCCGCTGGCCGGATGGAGGCGTGCCCGCAGGCGTGGAGAATAACGCCTTTCTGACGGGAATGGAGTTGCTGCCTAGCCTGGCTGCCGCGACTGGAGCACAATTGCCACAAGGCGTTGTGCTCGATGGATACAATTGGTGGCCGACCTTGCGTGGTGAAGCGGAAAGCCCACGTCAGGATATGTTTTGGAAGCGTCGCGGATTGAAAGGCGCGCGCGTGGGTAATTGGAAATGGGTTGATATGGGAGAGGGCCGTGGCGGCTTATTCAACCTAGCC
>DKNL01000043.1:17041-18185 GCA_002474325.1 Opitutales bacterium UBA7389 | reverse complement strand
CCTGTTTTTTCAGAGAAAGTGACGATCTTCGTTGGTTCAAAGGCAACACCCACACGCACACGCTTTGGTCCGACGGGGATGACCTTCCAGAATCCGTCGCGGATTGGTACAAGCGTCACGGCTATCACTTTCTCGTGCTTTCCGATCATAATATTCTGTCGAGAGGAGAAAAATGGAAGGCATTGAGGGCGGACCAAGCCCTACCAGTATTAGCGAAGGCTAAGAAGCGCTGGGGGAAAGGGCATGTAAAGACGCGATTGCTGGATGGGAAGAAGCAAGTCCGACTCATGGAGCTAGACGAAGTCCGCGAGCTCCTGGAAGAACCTGGCAAGTTCATCATGATTGAGGGATTGGAAATGACGACCGATCCGAGTGGGTATTCGGTCCATACGAATCCGATGAACATCAGCGCCTTGATTGATGTCGAAAAAAATAGCAATCGCGCGGTTCAAGAGGAGTTGGCTCTGCACGAATCGCTCGTTCATCGCCACGAAAATGAGACGGGTAATCCAGTTTTCTGGCAAGCCAACCACCCTAACTTCAGGTTCGCTGTCACAGGAGAGCAGCTGGCTGCAGCCCGCGGTCTTGAAGGCGTGGAGATCATGAATTCCAGTTCGAACTGTTTTAATCTCGGCGATGGGCGGCGCCCATCGGCTGAACGCATTTGGGATATAGCCAACACGATTCGCTTGAAACGAGACAGGCTACCTCCGATTTATGGAACGGCTACCGACGATACACACGATTATCACATTGGCGATTACGTCATGAATGCTCCAGGCACATCGTGGGTCATGGTCCAAGCCCGGGAGTTGACCCCAAACGCAATCACCGCAGCTATGGAAGAAGGGCAATTCTACGCGTCAACAGGAGTGATTTTGAGCGGTTTGGCGTTCGACGAGGAAAAGCAGATATTGAGGGTGGAGGTTGATGAGAAGGCTGGAGTAAACTATCGGATAGAGTTCAAAGGATCACTTAAAGATGTATCTTTAGACTTCGAACCCGCTGATGATGTGGTCGACAACAAGGGTCTAGTCCATCCGGTAACTGGAATTTATCCTGACGCTGGAATCGGTATGACCTTCCAGGAGATAGAGGGCTCAAAGGCAATGTATCAATTTAATGGTGACGAGTTGTATGTTAG
>DKNL01000043.1:0-16709 GCA_002474325.1 Opitutales bacterium UBA7389 | reverse complement strand
GCTGTTATTCACTGCGATGCGCCACCGTACTTTAAATACGATGAATTTAGTGATATGGAGCAGAAAGCGTGGACGCAACCGATTGGCTGGCGCCATTGATCGCACAAGATAAAAGGAATTGGATATGAAGATTGGCATATTGGTGCAAATGATCGGATGGATGCTGCTGCATTGTGTGGCTACTGGCATCGAAACGCCAGAGTTCAAGCCATTGTTTGATGGAAAGACGCTCGATGGTTGGGTAGATGTGAATACGAGTCCAGATACCTGGTCTGTCAAAGATGGGGTGCTGGTTTGTAGCGGCACTCCGATCGGAGTCATGCGTTCCGAAAAGCAGTACGAGAATTTCATCCTATCTATCGAGTGGATGCATCTTGAAGCGGGAGGGAATTCTGGGGTGTTCGTCTGGAGCGAGGGGGAAGTTTTCAGAGAAAATCGATTGCCCAGCGGTGTCGAAGTGCAAATGTTGGAAAACGATTACCCAAAGATCCACAATCGCGTTCGGGAGTATGTAAGCGGCGAGCTATTTGGAGCCGGAACGGTCACAACGATACCTGACCACCCGAGGGGCAAAAGAAGTTCTTCAGTCGAGTATCGGTGCAAGGGGAAAGGCGAATGGAATCATTACCTAGTTGTCTGTGTGGATGGCGTAGTAAAGCTCTCGATCAATGGGAAGTTCGTAAACGGAGTGCGCGGGTCATCGGTAAAGAAAGGTTACCTATGCCTCGAGTCCGAAGGGGCCCAGATCCACTTCCGCAATATCGAGATCATGGAACTCCCGCCAGGAGTGATCAAGGCCTCGGAGATAGTCCCCCTCGCAAAGTAGGTTTTCTCACCACTAGAGGGGCGAGTTTCTGTACTTGGATCCTTACAGAAGCACCCGTTCAACCAGGTCTGCCAGCGTGCCTTGAGCTCGGGTCCACGAAAACGAACCATTTTTGCCCAATGAAATTCCAGCACGCCCAGGCAAACGTTGCTACGAGGAAGGCGGGCGTAGATGAATGGTCCAGCTTAATGGTAGCGTCGTAAACAAGGCTATTGATGACCCATCCGGATAGATAAACCAGAGCAAAGCGAATGGGCTCGCTGGGCTTAAAAGTGCGGTGCCGGAATGTAAAATGCTTGTGGGCGAAGAATCCCCAGAAGGAAACACATACAAAGCTCATGCGTTTAGACCAGGATCCATCGATTTCGAAAATCGACTTCAATGCGAGGTAGCCGAGGGCGTCGATCATGAATGCGACCCCGCTGACTAGGATAAATCGCAGAACTTCGGAGACGAGTCTTCGTTTGTCTAACATGCGGAGTGGCTTCGGGCACAAACTGGGCTTCAGAGAGGGAAGAGGGCTTAGGGAAGTGGTTCAACAGTTTTCTGGGAATGGCTCAATTCGTAATACTTGCTTACCCACGTTGATCCGCCCGCTCGGGCTGTTTCGATCATGCCGATTGGCCTGCGTTATTAGACTTGCCGCGAATTGGAGATCTTTAAGGATCGTCCCCGTTCAAGAACGATCGTGCACATCCTATGAGCAACAAAGTTTTGATTATAACTGGTGATGGTGGAGAGAGTTATGAAACGCTCTACGCGAAACACCGCTTTGAAGAAGCGGAAATGATCCCTGAGATCGCTGCCCCAAGCAAGCGAGTCCTAAATTTGGTTCTCCATGATTTTGAGCCAGAATGGGATACTTACGTCGAGCGTAAGGGTTACGGGGCAGAGTCGCAATTGACCTTCGATGAGGTAGTTGTCGACGACTATATAGCGGTCATGCTCATCGGGGGGCGAGCTCCTGAATACCTAAGGAACGATCCGAAAGTCTTGGAAATCATCCGCGAATTTCACGCTAAAGACAAATGGATATACAGCATTTGTCATGGAATTCAGATTCTCGCAGCGGCTGGACTCCTCGTTGAATCAGACATTACCTGTTATGAGCATTGTCGGCCTGAGGCGGAAGCCGCTGGAGGCACTTGGTCCAAAGATGAAGCGGTGATCGACGGGAAGATTATCACGGCCCAAACTTGGTTGTCGCACCCAGGCTTCTACCGCCTGATATTCAATAACTTGTAGGTAGAGCGACTCAGGCTTATTCAACCTCTTCTGGAGTCTCCTCGTCCGACTCTTTGTCGGATTCAAATGGTAAGCCTTCGAAGCTGTAGGTCTTATCAACCCACTGGTATTTGGGCCTGTGTTTTATGAACCGTCCGGATAGGCCCTGAGAATGAGGCCAAAACCAATGCCGATTCCGATGACCAGCCCCATATTCATTCCTAGCGGGGTCTGTATGCGGCGTCGTTTGTAGGATTAGTGCTCTTTAGAGCGGTTATTTGCACTATTAGTAGATCATCCATCGTGGTGTTTACGGAAGAATTAAGATAGCACGATATTGGGTTGGACGTCTATCGGGAATGGACCCTTTGGCTTTTCGGTTATTTCCGAAAGTAGTCTCCGCCGAGCTGTCTATGATGCCAATCATGGGGATAGGTACCCGCGAACTGGGGAATAAACTGGACTTAATTTGTTAGAAAATTCTTTCTTAACTCACCGAGAGGGTAGCTGCGCGAGCAGGTTGAACGGCTAAGATAGGCTAGCGCGAAGTAGCCCGGGAACGAATAGAGTGAAGGACGGAAAGTATAAGGGAGCTCATCAAGAGACGCGGGGCAAGATACTCGGGTTGCTCAAGATGCGTGGCGATCTTTCGAGTTCACTGCTAGCTGAAGCATTGGGGGTTTCGGCTATGGCGGTGCGGCAACACTTGCGCGAGTTGGAGGGAGAAGGGGATGTTTCCTCCACGGACGTTAGTATTGGCAAAGGGCGCCCCACAAAGCGTTGGACGCTCACGGAGAGAGCGAACCGGCATTTCGTGGATCGGCATCGCGAGTTGGTTATTGATCTTTTCGATGAGTTGCGAGAGGCGCTAGGGCCAGATGACTTTGGAGCGGTGCTTATAAAAAGAGGCGAGCGGCAAGTGAAATGGTATCGGGCTCGAATTGATCGTTCGTTGTCCCTGGAAGAGCAGGTCCAGACCTTGGTAGAGATCCGCGATCAGGAGGGATATATGGCGGAAGTTCAAGAGGGCCCAGATGGTTCTTTCTTGCTGATCGAAAATCATTGCCCGATTTGCTCTGCGGCCAAGAGTTGTTCGAAGCTGTGTTCTGTAGAGTTCGACGTATTTCGTCGAAGCATTGGCGAAGGGGTTTTGGTTAAGCGGGTCGAGCACATACTAGAAGGCTCAAGACGTTGCGTTTACCAATTTTCCCCTAAACAGGCTAGGGCTTAGTCGTCTAGTTTTCCGCTATAGGCCTCGACGCTTTGCAATTCGCATTGGGCTTGAGCCATTGTATGTGGGACTTTGAAAAGAGACTCTTCCATTAGCTGATTGGGGCGATCTTCGAGAATGGGGGGCGACATATTGATTGAGCGAATACAGAATGGAGTCGCTGGGACCCCTTCAAGAACTGCTAGCTAAGCTGGCGGTAGGCTAGGTCAGGAGGGCTGGACCGAAAAATTTTTGTCCGGTGAAAATAGGGAATTTCGGAAATAGCGATTAGTGATGAAATTTTTAACTGCGAGAGGAATCACAAATTGAAGGCTCCTATAGCGAGGGTAGCTAAGCTTAGGAAGAGGAAAAAGCCGACAATATCAGTAGTCGTAGTTACCATTATTGATGAGGCAAGAGCGGGATCGATCTTTAAAGCGCGCAAACTGATGGGGACAAGAACGCCAGCTGTCGCTGCGGCTATCATATTGAGAAGCATAGCCAAGGCGACGATTACACCTAGAATAGGCTTGCCTATCCAAATCCAGGATACCAATCCCGCTAATCCGCCGACCGCGAAACCCGTTGTGCAACCGGTGAAGAACTCCTTGATCAGCATTCTCCGCCACTCCCGGTCTTCGATCTCTCCCAGGGCTAGCGAGCGAACGACGATAGTTAAGGTCTGATTACCAGCGTTGCCCCCAATAAGGCCTACGATGGGAAGGAAGAACGCCAGAATGGCGTATTCTTCGATGGCTGGCTCGAACATGGAAATGACCCAGGCAATACAGAAACCCGTCGCGAGATTGATGCATAGCCAAGGCAGGCGATTGCGAACAGACTTCGGCCAAGGAGTAAAGACCGTTTCGTCTCCAGAAATACCTACCATACGGTGCATATCTTCCGTCGCCTCTTCTTGGATGACGTCAAGAACGTCGTCCGAAGTGACGCGACCCACTAACTTGCCGAAATCGTCTACGACCGGTAGCGAACTGTAATTGTATTTCTGGAAAAGATTGGCGGTTTCTTCCTGGTCAGCTGCGGCTCTTATCGATCGGACCATAGTGATCATCACATCGCGAACGAGCAGTCGTAGGTCCCTGAAAAGCAAGTCTCGCAACCGCAGCACGCCTTTCAGGCGCCCTTCATCATCAACAACGTAAATGTAGATCGCACTGATGTCCTCTTGATCTTCGGCGCGGCGAATCGATTCGCGAGCCTCCGCGAGCGTAAGTGTTTCCTTGATAGCGTGGACCTCCTTCTGCATGATTCCGCCAGCGGAATCGTCGGGATAGTCCATCAAGTCGGAGATATCTTCTACTTCCTCGTCCGGAAGTTGTTCCATGATGGTTTGCAAACGCTCTGGGGACACATCTCCAAGAGCATCAGCTGCCTCATCCGAATACATTTCCGGGATGATTTCGCTGACACGCTCGACTCGCATGTTTTCCATCAGGTCGGTCTGAATCTCTTGCGGAAGCTCAGGAATGATGTCGGCGATTACCTCGTGGTTGAGGTTTCGAAGAATCTCTCGCATTTCGTCTAGTTCCAGATCTTCGATCTCTTCCGCGACATCACTTGGATGCAGTTGACGCAACCGCTCGATCCGCTTTGCGAAAGCGCCCTCCACGATTGCGTTTTCTGTATCCTGCTCTTGCATGAGGCTATCTGTAGCGTACTCGACAGCACTCTTCAAGCCGGGTGTTAGCGTTTTCGGAAAAAATTGTGAGACAGCCCAGTTTCGGCCATGGCGGATAAACGCGACTTGCAGAGCAGGCTAAAGTCAGTTCTTTAGGAGGTGTGCCAGTTGCTAGGGAATCGACTTACAGATCTCCATTCTATCTGCCTAATGCCCATTTGCAGACTATTCTGCCGAATGTAACCAGACGAAGAATACAAGTTGATTATCGACGAGAGCGATTTGAATTGCCAGACACGGACTTTATCGATGTCGACTGGCTTGAAAGGCGGGAGGACGAGAAGCCCGAGCGCTGTTGCGTGGTCCTACACGGGCTCGAAGGCGATAGCCAAGCTGGCTATGTGAAATCGCTGGGAAAATCGTTTGTCCAGGCGGGGTACGCGGTGGCAGCATTCAATATGAGGGGCTGCAGCGGTGAGCCAAATCGGCTAATGAGGTCATATCATAGTGGCGATACTGAAGGATTGGCAACGGTTCTAAATAGTCTCAGTCAACGATATGAATGGATCGGTTTGGCGGGGTTCAGCTTGGGGGGCAATGTGGTCCTGAAATATTTGGGTGAGCGAGGATCGAAATTACCTTCCGCGGTGAAGGTGGGGGTCGCGTTTTCCACACCATGCAATTTGCGAACATCAGCGGATCGATTGGCGAGATCGGAAAACGCCTTTTACATGAAGCGATTTATCAAACTGCTTTGTGGTAAATTGAAGGAAAAAGAGAAAAAGTATCCAGAATTCAAATATAAAAAAATATGTCAAGAATTGAGGACGTTCAAGGAATTCGACGACATTTATACGGCTCCTTTAAATGGTTTTCGTGACGCTGAAGACTATTGGAGACAATGTAGCAGCCGTTTCTATTTAAACGGGATTGAACGCCCGTCGCTCTTGATCAATGCCCGCAACGATCCTTTTCTTTCTCTGGAATGCTATCCGGAGGAAGAAGCGAATGCCCACGAGTTCTTGTATTTGGAAATGCCCAATTCGGGTGGCCACTGCGGTTTCCCTGGTGATCTCTATCGAACTGGGTATTGGCATGAGCGAAGGGCTCTTAAGTTCTTTCGGGAGGTAGGTTGAGAATAAGGGAGTCCTTGGGTTTCCCGAAAATCCGGTTTCGAATTGATTTTGGATTTTCCTTTAGGAGTGGGTTTATCCCGCGAAATCGATGCACCTTAATTGGGAACTATCGCGGGATAAACCCGCTCCTAAAGGAATTCATAAACGAAGTTCTGAGCTTCCTTGTTCATCAATGATAATACTATTGGTCCTAAATTTTTCTATTCGTATTCAGAAGTCCATGTCAAGCTGGGTACTCGCTTCTACAGGCGGCTCCAAAATGCAATCGGGGACATCGTTTTGATTGTTATTAACGATAGGATTTACGGCCCGGTATTTCATTCGCCCAGAATCGATGGGCCCTAGAAGTTCAAATCGTTTTTCGGTTTGGATTATGTCGGAATTTCCTTCCAGCCAAATTAGGGTATCGTCCCCTTCAAGAATCACGGGCATACGATCATGAACCTTGGCGGTGAGGGTGTTGGCCTGGGTGGTCAGAATCGCGAAACTTTCACTGGATACGCCTGCGGAGTCGTACCACGTTTCCCAAATTCCGGCCATGAAGAAAACCGATTCGTCTTCCAACTGCAAATAGTATGGCTGATTTACCGATCGATACCGTTTCCACTCATAGTAGCCGTCAGCGGGAACCAAGCAGCGACGCCGTTGGTAAGCAGCTTTGAATGAAGGTTTTTCGGCTACGGTTTCGGAGCGGGCATTAATCAGAAGTGAAGACGTTTTTCCGGTGCGGGACCAGCTTGGCAGAAGTCCCCATCGCATGGTTGACATCAAGACGCGCTCGTCTTCGGGCCGTTTTCTGACCACGAGATTGCCTTGTGTCGGGGCAGCATTGTAGCGGGGCTTGAAGGCTGGATTTTCTGTATCGGCGTTGTCAGGTAATTCGATCGTCTTCGGCGACTTCAGACCGATGGAGATTGGTTGCTTGATTAGTGTATAACGCCCGCACATCTATGGGGATGGTCTGTAGCAACTCTAATGAATTGACAAGTGGCGTCTAGCGGCTGGGGATAAGTTTACCAAATAATTGAGACGCTGCCCCAAATGTGATGGAGCGGTTTCGAGATGAGCCGGATTCAGGGCTATGGCAATCAACATTCTGATCATAGGATCTATTTGTGCCGGAGCCGTTCTGATCGTTCCGAGATTCGTAGGACAAGTGAATAGAAAGATGCTATCCCAGTATGGAGTATTGGAAAACCGGTTCCGTTTGAAGCGACATGCCTTTTTTAGCAATTGAGGCTCGAGAATCGCGGAGTGCTACTCGTTGTCAGGTGAATGTAGGGGCTACCCGATTGCGATATATGATCAATTCCGTGGTAGACGCCGAGGAAAAGGCACTTGGACATCGTTGACCCTGGAAGCTGCTTTTGCCGGGGAACGGGAATTCTTGAGAGAAAGCCCACTGACTAAAGATTAAGCCCGTTTCAATGGTGGTGCCAAAGATTTGATCCTCTGCGATGAAGCTGGTCCATTCAGAATCCGCTGTTTAGACGAGAATTCGGATGATGGGCTTGCCCGTGCCCTTGGTGCAGAACGATTGGCTGCCTTCTAAGGGCCCGGAGTATTCGGACAATCGAAAGGATTTTTTGAATACAGGAAAAAAAGCCGTCTCGTGGATTAATCCATGCGATTGAGATTCCAGGAAGCCCTATCACCTTAGCTGAAATGGCGGATCTTGTTTCCGAGTATATTGGGAGTACGGAGTCCTAGTCCAATATTTTCTTTAACCGCGAACGGCTTCGAACCCGTTTCGAAGTCGTTTCAGCCCTTCTTCGAGCGTAGAGCGTGGGCAACCGAAATTGAGTCGGACGTGGCTCGGATTGTCGAAAAAGGATCCATCGGATAGACCGATTCCATGAGATTCAAAATGGGCGATGGGATCCTTCAAGCCGAGAGCAGACACGTCTAGCCAGGATAGATAGGTAGCCTCATGTTCATAAAGGCGAGCATCTTGCAGATGCTCGCGGGCGAATTCTTGAATGAGGTCCCGATTCTTGCCGAGATAGCGTAAAAGTTCTTCTCTCCAAGGGTCTCCGTGCCGGTAAGCAGCTTCGCAGGCGGCGTAGCCGAGATTATTGACTTCGGCCATTATTCCGCGGCTAGCGGAAACAAAGCGATTCCTTAATCCAGGGTTGGGGATAATGGCTATCGAGCAGCCAAGTCCAGCAAGGTTGTAGGTTTTGCTAGGAGCGATGAATGTGAAAGATCGATCATTCAGCGAGTCCGAAAGGGACGCTATCGGAGTGTGCTTACGTCCGTCCAATAGGAGCTCGCAGTGGATTTCATCGGAACACAGAATGAGATCATGGCGGCTGCAGAATTCAGCGACGGCTTCAAGCTCTTGGTTATCGAACACTCGTGCGCAGGGATTATGCGGATTGCAGAAGAAGAACAGCTTAACTCTGTCGTCGACCGCCTTTTCCATTGCGTCCCATTCGATAACCCAGCGATCACCGTCCAGGGTCATCGGAGCCTTCGCTACGGATCGATTTTGAAATCGGGGTCCCAATAAGAATGGCGGATAGATGGGCGTGTTCGTCAGAATAGCCTCACCCTCGCTGGCGAATGCCTGGCTAGCGATGTTCAAACCCACCACGAGTCCGGGCAACCAAACCAGCCAATCAGGATCTACTTTCCATCTATAGTTTCGCTCTAGCATCTCGATTACGGCTTCAATTGTGCTGGGTTCAGGGCGGGCGTAACCGAAAATTCCGTGATCTATCCGCTTGTGCAGGGCCTCAAGAACGGGCTCGGGAGCTCTAAAATCCATATCGGCCACCCACATGGGAAGGATGTCTTGGCCTTCGTATTTTTGCCACTTCTGGCTGTCGGTGTGGCGCCGCTCAGGTACCTGGTCGAAAATCGAATCCATCTTCTCAGAAACTGTGCAGAGAAAGGGGAATGTAGATCTAGAGCAAACTCTATTGTTCAATGTCGCTGCTCAAGCCTGTCATAGGCTGTGAGTTTCCCTTTCTCCCATATGCAAATAACTTAACCTGGTTGGTTAATCGGAATTGGCATTAACCGGCCCATAATTTTGCCCAAATTAGAGACAAAATGACCCACAATTGAGGCTAGAAATAAATTAAACATTTGATTATCAATTGCTTAAATTTTTTAATAATTGGTATCATTTATGCACACTATCGGTATTAGCAACTTAAAATTTAAACTTACAGGTGTAAATAATGAGATACGTAAGTCCGTTTAATTCGAGATATGGAATTACGCCCTTTTCGGGAAGCTCGTTTTCGAATTTCGAGAAGGAGCTGGAGAAGGTTTTCGGTAGCTTGCCGAGCCTTTTCGATGTAGGGGGTTATCGGATTTCCGATTCGGGAAGCCGTTTTGCCAGACCGAGTTGGTATGAACACGATGATGCGTACGTCGCTCGTATTGAAGTGCCTGGCGTTGAGCCCAAGGAGGTGTCTATAGAAGTCTGTGA
The DNA here is from genome assembly GCA_002474325.1 of Opitutales bacterium UBA7389. Lineage (GTDB taxonomy): Bacteria > Verrucomicrobiota > Verrucomicrobiia > Opitutales > Opitutaceae > Pelagisphaera. The sequence goes on along the minus strand of DKNL01000043.1, from coordinate 7,232 downwards.
TAATATGGTTTGGTTATCCGCTGAACGAAAATCGAAGTCCAAGGAAGGCGAAAGTTCGATGTCTTACAGCCAGTTATTCTCAATTCCAGATGGAGTCGACGATGCTATGGCTAGAGCAGAGTTCGAAGATGGCGTCTTGAGCATCACCTTTCCGAGGGCGGAAGGGCTCAAGCCCCGCAAAATTGAAGTCAAATAGTTCAAACCAAACAAAGGAGTAACACAAATGAGTTTGCTTAACGTAGTTAAAACATCTCCGATAGCCTGCAGACTGAGCTACGAGGAGGATTCGAACGGAGCCGTCTATTTGCGGCCTCGGTACGAGTTGTCGGAAGACCAGAACGCCTACTATGTAGACGTAGACCTGCCGGGCGTCGATAAAAAGGATCTTGGCGTAACGCTGCATGATGGGTTGCTGGAGCTGATAGGCGAACGTAGTTGGACGCCGCCAAAAGGCTGGAAAGCGGTTAATGGCGATCACGAGTCGTACTCGTATCGACTCCGCTTAATGGTCGGAGATCGCGTGGAAGAAGGCAGCATTTCTGCCGATTCCAGCAATGGCGTGCTAAGACTGACCTTACCTAAGGAGGAAGGGAAAAAGCTGCGCAAGATCGAGATTCGATAATCTAATTGCGTGGCTTGGGTTGGCGCCGGTTCTCTGTGGATGGGACCGGCGCTTTTCTATTGTTGGCAGGGAGGAACGGCTCGGTCCTCTATCTGCCGATATAGGAGGATAGAGCCAAGCATTACTACCTACCTGATGCCTATCTCTAACAGGCTTTTCCGTTTGTATTAGAGAAGTGTTAGGGTTGTTTCTTTTCAATAAACTGCCCAACTCGCATCCGTTATTGCTATTTGCCGATGGAATTGATTGAAATGTGGCATTGTTGAGGTCTATGAGTAAGATTCGGCTAGTTTTTCTGACAATTGTATCGATTTATTTGGGACAATTCGCGTGGGCCCAGAACCAGGATGGGGACGAGGCCGCCTCAGTAGGCGAAGCGGCGATATCAGTTGAGGGGCAGCCTAGCGAGTTCTCCGCTGTCCGGTCAGAGGTACGAGGCAAGCTGAGCGAGATTTTCCGGGAGGATGTCGGAGAGAATTCTTGGGGACGGCTATTGACTAGTTTCGTAATAATATTGCTAACCTACGTAGCCCGTAAAATAGTTGGATACCTTTTCGAAAACTGGCTGCATAGAATTGCTGCCAAAACGTCTTGGGAATTTGACGACAAGATGGTTCCGGCCATGCGAGCCCCCGTCGGATGGATGATCTTCGTTATCGGGCTGTTCATTGCTCTGACGATACTGAATCTGTCTCCCGATTGGGATAGAGCGATTGTTCTGGGAGTTAAGGCGGCGACCATGACGATTGTTTTCTGGGGAATTTTGAAAGCGGTCGACGTCCTAGCCGAAACCATGATGGGAGTCGCCAAAAAGAGGGAAATGGCGATTTATGGATTCATTCCGCTGCTCCAGAAAGCAGCTAGGACCTTCCTGCTCGTCGTTGCAATAATACTCGTCGTGCAGAATCTTGGCTATTCGGTTAGTTCCTTACTGGCCGGTCTTGGGATTGGCGGCTTGGCAGTGGCCTTAGCTGCCCAGGAGACGCTGGGCAATTTCTTCGGTTCCGTGTCGCTCGTCGCAGATCGTCCGTTTAAAGTGGGTGACTGGATACAAGTCGGAGACAAGGTCGATGGAGATGTGGAAGCGATCGGGATGCGTTCGACCAAAGTTAGGACCTGGTCGAAGTCCCTAATGTCTATACCCAACAAAGTTCTGGCCAACGAGATGATCGAGAACTGGAGCCGCATGCCCAAACGTCGGGTCAAGCAGTACATCGGCGTCACTTACGGCACACCTGCCGATACCATGCACGATTTGGTAAAAGATATTAAACAGCTTTTGCGGGATGACGAGGGAGTGCAGCAGGATTTCATCTTGGTCAATTTCACCGATTTTGGCGATAGCTCGCTTCAGATTCTTGTGTATTATTTCACCACAACCACGGCCTGGCTGGAGCACATGGACATTCGGCAGCGTATCAACATCAAGATTATGAAGGCTGTGGAGGCCAGGGGAGCATCGATGGCGTTCCCGACCCGCTCGTTGCACTTTGAGGGCGAGATCGCTGAACGGATCGCCGACGGGATAGGAAAGCGAAACGCTTAGCGAGTTCAAAACGAGTCGGGGTTCGTTTGGCAAAGGTGGGGCTGCTTGTCCTAGTCGGCCGATTTGGGAGGAGCTCAATAGTGCGGCTGACTGAGGATAGTCGCAAACGCTATTTCAGCCTTTTAGAAGCATGCTTTGGTCGAGGAGATAGGTTTTGGCGGAAATTTGTTGAGGCAAAACCGATTATAGGCCGTATCATAGGGAGAAATTTGAATTATCGCTTCGCATCAGGCCTGGATAGGCCTATGAGAAGGCTCTGGTTATATGCGCGACTACTTTTTAAGGCGTCTTCTTTTAATTCCGCCCACAGTGCTGGGGGTGACGCTTATCGTATTCGTCATCACGAGATTCGTTCCTGGTGGGCCGCTTGAGAGAGCGATTATGGAGGCTCAAATGGCCAGCGCGGGCCAGGGGGCTCAAATGACTGGAGGCGGAGGTTCGACGATGGGCGAAGGCTCTGGGCTTTCGGATGCCCAAATGCAGGAGCTCAAAGAGTATTATGGATTCGATAAGCCCGCCATTATTGCCTATTTAAATTGGTTGGGAAAGCTTGTGCAGGGGGATCTGGGCACCTCGACCAGGTACCAGGATTCAGTTTGGGGTCAGATCAAGAGCCGTTTTCCCATTTCGCTTTTCTATGGAGTGACGACTATGGTTATCACGTACATCGTTTGTATCCCCTTAGGGATGGTTAAGGCGATAAAGCACAGCACCCCTGTTGATACCTACTCCTCCATACTCGTATTCTTTGGGTATTCGATCCCTGGATATGCTTTGGGATCCCTCTTGCTGCTTTTCTTTTCCGCTAGGCTCGGCTGGTTTCCCATGGGTGGATTCAAGAGCATCTATTTTCAGGACCTCACTTTCCTTGAAAAAGTGGGCGATATCGCCAGCCACTCCGTATTGCCTCTTATTTGCTATTTGGTCGGAAGCTTCGCCGTAACGACGCTTCTAATGAAGAACCATTTGATGGATAACATGGCAGCCGACTACATGCGGATGGCGATATCCAAAGGGCTTTCCTATAAGGAAAGCGTTTTTAAGCACGCTTTGAGGAATTCGATGATACCGATAGCGACGACTTTTGGGCAGAATATTACGCTGATTCTTACGGGGTCGTTTCTCATCGAAACGATATTCGACATTGATGGGCTCGGACTGCTCGGAATAAACGCCGTTTTCGATAGGGACTACCCGGTAGTCATGGGGATAGTCTTTCTATCGAGTCTCCTGCTTTTGCTAGGAAATGTAATATCCGACGCCTTGGTGGCGATCGTTGATCCCAGAATACGTTTCAAATAGCCCGTTGAGATGCGTCTGAATCCGCTAACAGCTAAGAAACTTAACCGCTTTCGCCACATCAAGCGTGGCTACTACTCCTTCTTGGCGATACTATTCCTGACGGTGCTGAGCGCCTTTGCGGAGATGCTCATCAATAGCAGAGCCTTAGTTGTCCATTACGAAGGCGAGTATTATTTTCCCACTTACGGCGAATTTGTTCCAGGCGATACATTCGGTTTGGGATACTCTTACGAAACAAACTATCGAGACCTGAGCGAGCGATTCAAAACGGAAGACTCAGGAAATTGGCTACTCATGCCGCTTGTGCCCTACGATCCGTTTGAGAACAACGAGTACGGAGGCATTTTTAAGCCAACGCCTCCGTCTTTTTCCGATCGGCACCTCCTGGGTACGGATACGACGGGTCGCGATATAGTAGCTCGGCTCTTTTATGGTTTGAGAATCGCTCTCCTGTTTTCTATGGCCTTTCTCGTTTTGACCTATGTTATTGGTATAGCGATCGGCTGCCTGATGGGGTATTTTGGTGGATTGGTGGATTTGGTCGGTCAAAGGCTGATCGAGATTTGGTCGAATATGCCGTTTCTTTACGTGGTTATAATTGTATTTTCCGTTGTTCCTAGCACTTTATCGAACGTCTCGCGTATCCTAATATTACTTACGATTATGGTAGCTTTTTCCTGGATGGGAATGACCTACTACATGAGAACGGGCGCCTACAAGGAGAAAGCCCGGGACTATGTGGCTGCTGTCGAGGCGCTAGGTGGTGGACCTGTACGGATCATATTTCGTCACATTATCCCTAATACGCTCGCCACTATCGTAACGTTCATGCCTTTCACGATTGTGGGGGCCATCACGGCGGTGACAGCACTGGACTACCTTGGTTTTGGTTTGCCGCCTCCAACGCCGAGTTTGGGCGAGTTGCTGAAACAAGGTACCGATAACTTAACTACCGCCCCGTGGATCGTCGCCTCCTCGTTTTTCGCGCTCGTCTTTTTATTGACCTTAGTGGCATTCGTAGGGGAAGCGATTCGCGAGGCATTCGACCCCAAGAAGTTTACAGTTTACCAATGATTTAGGAAGTCAGCCATGAAAACATTATATAGTTTAGCAACATTAGTAGTTCCCCTTTTCGTCTTTTTTGGGTGCTCCTCCAAGAGCGATGAAAGCTCAAAAGAGCAGGATGCGGAGTTGCAAGTGAAAGTCGAGAGTCTCAAAGCCGAGGTTGAGGATTACTATCGGACCAAGGTGGCATTGCCGATAGAGGTCCAAGATCAATTAGAAAATGGGGAGGTCACGCAAGAGGAGATAGATCAGCGCACTGCTGCCGGCGAGTTTCCAAAATTCTTTCAGTTCAAGAACTTGGAGAATCTACCCACAGGCCTCGCTTGGGAAGATGGATCGGATCTTCCGGAGATCGGCTCCCCGAAGGCCACAAAAGGAGGCACTTCCTACGGAACGATTCAGGACTTTCCCAGAACGCTCAGGACAATTGGGCCGGACAGCAATGGTTCGTTCAGGACGCTTCTCTTGGACGATGTTGCGGTGCTGATCGCTCATAGGCATCCAAATATCGATGAAATCGGGCCCAACGGATTTCGCTACATTGCAGGTCTAGCAAAGGAGTGGGCTATTGATAAAGCGAGTCAGACAGTATACATTCGAATCGATCCCAAAGCTCGCTGGTCTGATGGTGAACCGATTACCTCGGATGATTTTCTGTTCAAGTTCTTCTTTATGCACAGCAGCTATATCAAGGCTCCTTGGTATAATAACTTCTACAATCGATTTTTCTCGGGAATCACCAAATACGATGATCTAACGTTCTCAGTCAAGCTTTCAGTAGATAAGCCCAATTTCGCTACCTACGTTTTGGAAGACATTCCCATTCCAGAACACTTCTATGGCGAACTAGGAGATGATTTTCCGGAACGCTATCAGTGGCGGTTCGCCCCGACCACGGGGGCCTATGCTCTCAAGGATGAGGATATTCGGAAGGGAGAATCCCTCACCTTTACAAGGCTGGAGGATTGGTGGGCCAAAGATAAAAGAAATTTTCGCTACCGCTACAATTACGATAAACGGCACATAAGGGTAGTGCGCGATGTCGCCAAGTCCTTTGAAATGTTCAAGAAAGGCGAGCTCGATGCAGCAAGTCTGACGCTGGCTGAATACTGGTACGACAAGTTGCCTAACAACGATCCTCTCGTAGAAAAGGGATTGGTTAGTAAGGCCATTTTTTATAATCAGCGTCCACGTCCTCCTTATGCGATGTGGATCAACAGGGACAAGCCATTGCTGAATGATCGTAACATACGTTTAGGCATCCAATACGCATCCAATTGGCAGCTCGTCATTGACAAGTACTTTCGCGGGGACTACCAGCGTCTCAACCATACTGCTATTGGTTACGGCCCGTTCACGCATCCCGGAATCAAGGCAAGAGAATTCTCGGTAGACAAGGCGCTTGAGCATTTCGCAAAGGCGGGATTCAAGGAGCGTGGTCCGGACGGTATCTTGGTTAATGACGCGGGGGCGAAATTATCGGTTTCTTTGACGACCGGGTATACCACGCTGAAAGATGCCCTTACTATAATCAAAGAAGAGGCGGCGAAAGCCGGCTTAGAGTTTCGTCTGCAAATTATGGATAACACCGCCGGCTTCAAACTAGCGATGGAGAAACAGCATGAAATCCATTTCATGGCATGGGGCTATGGCGCGGAGATGTACCCGCGTTATTGGGAAACCTTCCACTCAGTGAACGCCTATAATCCCGATGGGTCGATCAAAACGCAGACCAACAATCTCAATAGTATGAACATATCGGAGTTGGATGATCTTATAGACGCGTACCGAGCATCGACCGACTCGAGTGAGATGATTAAAATGGCTCATAATATGGAGGAGATAATTCATAACGACGCTTCAGTTGTACCAGCATTTCAAATACCTTTTTATCGTATTGGGTATTGGAGGTGGCGGCAGTATCCTGACGACTTCAATTTGATGATAAGCGAGAGTTCGAGCGAGTTCGCTTTGAGCTGGATGGACGTGGAGGAAAAGAGAAGAACTCTCAGAGCATTGCGATCTGACGAGACATTCGAAAAATCAATCAAGGTGTACGACCAGTACAAAAACTAGATTGACCTTATCAGTTGAGGAATGGGCGCCAGCGATCTCTTATTATCGGTTGAAGGCTTAACGACTGCGTTCGATACGGACGCAGGGCGAGTGACAGCGGTTGATGGCGTTTCATTCGATCTTGCTGCTGGCAGCACCTTGGGAATCGTGGGCGAATCAGGCTGTGGGAAGAGTGTTACCGCCATGTCCATCATGCGTTTGCTGCCGCGCCCTGCTGGCCAGATTCTATCTGGATCAGTTCAATTCGAGGGGGAGGATTTAGTCCAAGTTCCTGATGAGCGGATACAGGCAATCAGGGGAAATGAGATTGGGATGATTTTTCAGGAGCCGATGACAGCTCTGAATCCCGTGCATAAAGTGGGACGGCAAATCGCCGAGTCGATTTCGATTCATGAAGGTCTGAATAAGAAGGATGCGTTAGACAGAGCCATCGATATATTAAAAATGGTGGGAATTCCTGCCCCAGAAGTTCGCATAGACGAATATCCGCATCAACTTTCCGGCGGGATGAGGCAACGCGTGGTCATAGCCATTGCCCTAGCTTGCAGGCCCAAATTGGTCATAGCCGATGAGCCTACGACTGCCCTGGATGTCACGGTACAAGCTCAGATATTGGAGCTT
>DKNL01000161.1:496-6240 GCA_002474325.1 Opitutales bacterium UBA7389 | reverse complement strand
GGTTTGGGTTCATGCTCGTTCCAAGTCGATCCATCAGATTTACAGAATTCCCCAACTTTTCTGTACGGAGCTAAAGGCACTGGTATAGATCAAAACGGGTTTCAGATTCGGGCATGGTACTTCTTGGTGATTGGCGAGCATCGCGAAAGCTTGCTCCGACACAGTCAAAATATTCTCATTTGTGAGTAGGAAACCGCAGCATCATTCAAGATAGGTGGTGGCAACGAATTGCCCGATTTTCTTGTAAATCTTCTTCCTTAATTCAGTGGGAAATCGAGAGTACAGCGGCAGGCTTTCACCCAAATAAGCTTTCAACTCTTTCTTGAAGACTATTTCAGCCACCTCATCGAAGAAGAGGAGCTTGAGTTCATCTCATACCGGGATGAATCAAATGCGGTCTTTGTTCGAATTGGGATAGCAACCACTAGGCAAGGATATCCTTTACAATGTGAGCTTCCTCAACGCCAGTGAGTCTTTGGTCGAGACCTTGGTGAGGGAAGATGAGCTTGTTGTGATCAATTCCGAGCTGGTAGAAGATAGTCGCGTGAATGTCGCGTACATGTACCGGATTCTTGACTACATTATAGCAGAACTCGTCTGTTTCCCCATAGCTGATGCCACCCTTGATTCCGCCACCTGCCATCCATGTGGTGAAGCATCGTGGGTGATGATCGCGACCATATTCTTCCCGATCCCGCGGATCGAGATTTTGGGCGTATGTGGTTCGGCCAAATTCGCCCGCAAAAACGACAAGCGTATCATTTAACAGTCCTCGTTGCTTTAGGTCGGTTAATAGAGCAGCGATGGGCTGGTCGACATCTTTTGCCTGACCTCGCAAGTGGTTAGGGAGTCCCTGATGGTGGTCCCAGCCACGATGAAAGAGCTGAACAAAGCGAACATCCCGTTCCGCCATCCTTCTCGCCAGGAGACAATTTCGGGCAAAGGAGCCTGGCTGATTTACCTCGGACCCATATAGTTCCAAAATAGAATCTGACTCGCTACTCAAATCTGTCAGTTCGGGAACGGATGTCTGCATGCGGAAGGCCATCTCCTGCTGGGCAATGGATGTCTGGATCTCCGGATCACCAGAAACTTCAGCATCTTGGGCATTCACTTTCGCTACGAAATCAAGCATCTTGCTGCGAACGCTACGATCCACTCCTTCGGGATTGGAGAGGAATAGTACGGGGTCGCCAACGGATTGGAAAGCGATACCTTGGTGCTTGCCGGGAAGAAAACCGGTTCCCCACAAGCGACTGTAGAGGGCCTGCACATTCACCTTGCCGGACCAGAAGGCGGAGGAGAGGACTACGAAATTCGGCAGGTCCGTGTTAAGAGAACCCAATCCGTAGCTCAACCAGGCTCCCATGCTTGCCTGTCCGGGCATTTCCGAACCGGTGCAGAAAAACGTCTTAGCCGGATCGTGATTAATCGACTCTGTATGGGTAGATTTGATCATGCAGATATCATCCGCATGCTTTGAAAGGTGGGGTAGAAGCTCGCTCATAATCAAGCCGCTTTTCCCTTGAGGTCCGAACTTGAATATGGAGGCGCAAACCACTTGTTTCTTGCCTCGTGTCATAGAAGTGACGCGTTGGCCTCGGCTTATTTCAGGTGGCAATGGTTGGCCGTGAAGTCGCTCTAGTTCTGGCTTGTGATCGAAAAGATCCAATTGGCTAGGCGCTCCAGCCATGAACAAGAAAATGACCCGCTTCGCCTTGGCGGGAAAGTGTAGTCCTGGCTCTGCTGAAGCGACGACTGGAGACAGCGAGCCGCCCAGTGCTGTCACCCCGAGTCCAATAGAAGCTCTCTTCAAAAATTGCCGTCTGTTTAATGTGTCACAAAATTGTTGGTACGACGGTGCCATTGATCCTATCTCCTGTTCTTCACTGATTCCAGATTCAGCAGGCTATGGGCCATCATCGTCCATGCTGCCAAGTTGTTTCGATCATCGATAGCTATACCATCAAGATCTCTAGCCAGAGAGGCTTTCAGTTCAGGGTTCGCAGCATAATGGTCCCGAAATTCTTCGAGAGTTTGCTCCATAAAGTTCAATCGCGACTTACTAGGCTCCATAAAGGTCGTTTTCTCGTAGGCAAGTTTTAGGGTTTCTCGCTGATCGAGCGACTTATCTAGCAAATCTCGAGCTATCATTTTAGCAGCATTGAAATACTCGCTCTCATTCATTAGCAAAAGCGCTTGCAATGATGTATTCGTACGTTCTCTACGACTTACGCAAAATTCTCTGCTCGGTGCATTCATTATCGTCATTTGCGGCGGTGGCATTCCTCGTCTCCAATATGTGTAAAGACTGCGTCGATAAATGTCATCGCCTTTATCGGCGACGTAGGTCTTGTTCTCGGACGTCATACTAACCATTTCCCAAAGACCTGATGGTTGAGGGGGTTTGACGCTTTTGCCATAAAGCTCAGGATTTAAAAGTCCGCTAACGGCCAGAATCTGGTCACGAATAACTTCGGCGTCCAATCGATATCGAGAGCCTCGAGCCAGAAGCCTGTTTTCTGGATCAAGTCTATATTCATCCTGGCTGGCGTCAGATGATTGCCGATACGTTTGTGACATAACGATGTCTTTAACTAGCTGTTTTACGTTCCATCCGGAATCCATGAAATTCGTCGCTAATGAATCGAGAAGAGCTTGGTAACTAGGCCACTCTCCTTGGGCACCGAAATCCTCGGATGTTTTTACTAGTCCGACCCCAAAAAGCTGTTGCCAAATGCGGTTGACCGCTACTCGGGCGGTAAGTGGGTGCTCTGGAGAAGTCAGCCATTCCGCCAAATCCATCCGATTATACATTCCTCCCTTAGGCTTTAATGCGGGGAGGAATGCCGGCGTGTTTCGTTCAACGGGCTCTCCAGGAGCGTCGTATGCTCCTCCGGTAAGAATAGTGGCTTGCCGAGGAGGGAAGCGTTCCGCCATTATCATAGCGCCTGGAACGGATTCTAGATATTCAGACTCCGCTTTTTGGATTCTTTCGATCTCCTGCGAAATCGCTAGTACTCCGACAGGCTCCACGTCCTTGGTCCACTTACTGTCCCAATGAGTTTCCGATGCGGGCTCAGCAGAAGTCCAATCGCCGTCGGACTTCGATCGGGTAGTCCATTCAGGGCTGGTCATGAAGCGCTTTTCCTCATCGCCTATTTTATATTCGAGGATTAGGCCCAATTCTGTGGAGCTAGCTGCTGCGAGTAAGATGGTATTGTTTCCGGGCTTTAGGATGCTAGACAGGTCAGCTGCAGCTCCCTGCTTTCGGTTGAAGGTCTTGCCGATGAGATCGCCATTCACCCAAAGCTCAATTGCCTCCCCGCCAATAAATCGGGCTATCGCATTGCTAGGCGTCTCCTCAAGCTCTAGAATTGATTTGAATTCGACGGCTCTGGAGGCATCCGTATTCGGATTTTCGATAAAGCCTACCTTTACTCGATCGAACGTTTCCGGCCATTTTTCGGATAAGCTTTGTAGCCGTATGGAAGCATCCTTGCGTATTTGGGCATCGAGCTTCATAGCGTCATAGGATGCCAATCGTTGCTCCTGCTTTGCCGACGTCAAATTGATGAATGGCGGCTGCAGTCCGCGCTCGGGAGCTTTAACGGTTTCTGGGGCTCCAGCGAAATTGTTGAAGAAGGCGTAGAGCTGGTAGTAGTCCTTCTTCGTAAGAGGATCGTATTTGTGGTCGTGGCATTGTGCGCACTGAACCGTGAGGCCTAGAAATGTGGTTCCAAATGCCTCCACCCGGTCGATTATGTTCTTGTGCAAACTTTCTTCGGGGAGGGCTGTTCCCCTGTCGATGATCATATGTAGACGGTTGTATCCAGATGCGATCAGCTGATCTCGGGTCGGGGCATCGTAGAGATCGCCGGCCAATTGGTAGGCGATAAAGTAGTCGAAGGGTAGATTTTCGTTAAAGGACTTGATCAACCAATCTCGATAAGGAGAAAATTCCCGATGAAAGTCCTTATGCATCCCGTTTGTATCGCTGAGGCGCACTAGGTCAGACCAGTAGCGAGCCATGTGTTCCCCGTATGCAGGGCGAGAGATGAGGTCGTCTACAAGAGTTTCGTAGGCGCTGGATCTCTTATTGGAGAGAAAGGCTTCTACTTCCCCGATCGAAGGGGGGAGACCCGTTAGGTCTAGAAAAAGGCGACGGGCCAAAGTTCTTTTATCCGCCTCGTCTTTTGGTCGCAAATCACGATTTTGCAGTTCGCTATACACGATTCGATCAACGGGGCTGCTATTCCAGTCGCGATTGCGGACTTTCTTGGGTTCTTTCTTTGTTGGAGGCACGAAAGCCCAGAATGCCTCGTAGTTGCCGCCGTCTTTAATCCAGCGTTTGATCAAGTCTACTTCCTGTTCCGTCAAAGCGGCTTTGCGAGAGCTCTTGGGAGGCATGATCTCATCATCAAATTCGGAGGTGATGCGGAACCAAAGCTCGCTCTCCTCGGGTTCACCAGGCTTGATAATGTGATAATCGTTCCTTGGCGTAAGAGCCCCAAGAGGACCATCGGGAATATCGAGCCTGAGTTCCTCTTCCCGATCCACGTCATCCGGGCCATGGCAATGAAAGCATTTGTCCGACAGGATAGGAAAAATGTCCCTGTTAAAATTGAGGGGCTCCTCAGCCTGGAGCAGGAGGCCCCAAAAGGGCGACAGGAATGCGGCTAAGGGAAATGACTTCACAATGCAATTTTAGAAAACGTCTTTAGGGGCTACATTTTGCTAGGCTCGACTAAAGTCCACACAAACCGGGCGGGGTGTTTCTTATTTTCGTTTGGATCACGCCATTCGAATGTAGCCAAGTGCTTATTGGAGTTCGGCTGGTTGGTACCAGTTATGGATACGTTTCCTGAGTTTAGCCACTATTTCGGGACGACTTTCAGCCAGATCCTTATTTTCTTGGGAATCGAGGGCCAAGTTGTATAGCCGGGCGGGAGGTTTGTCCCATTCATGCATAGCCTTGAATCGGGTAGTGTCGATCCCTGGATAGCGGAGGATCAATTTCCAATCTCTAGACACGCACCAAAGGTATTGCAGATTCCGGTCTGGATTGCCGATTGTGATGTCCTGAATAGAGTGGGTTACTCCGAAAATGATGTCTCTATCCTGAGTCACTGAAGAATCCAGGAGATTTATTCCAGCGAGTCCGTTTGGCACGTCGACTCCCGCAGCAGAGGCGATGGTGGGAAAGAAGTCGACAGCGTGAGCGAAACCGGATTGTCGTCTAGGCTTAATCCTGCTGGGCCATGAAAGCATGATGGGTGTGCGAACACCATGTTCGTAGGGTGATCCTTTGGAACGCAAAGCATAGCGCTCCCATGCCATCTGGTTTGGATCATCCTCATTCTCTGACCGAGCTCGCCACCCATTGTCAGCGATGTAGAGAACAAGCGTGTTTTCGCGGATCCCTTTTTCGTCCAAGTAGTCGATCAGTTGGCCACAAGTTTCGTCGAACCATTCGCACATAGCGTAATATTTGGATACATCATCCTTGTGCCCGGATCGCTGATATTTTCTTAAAAGCCTTTTCGGGGGATTATGTGGCGTATGGGGTAGAAATGGGGCGTACCAAACGAAAAACGGTTTTTCTTGAGAGATCGCTAGATCGATAAAACCTGTTATTGGCTTCAGGTCTTTACGTCCGATGACCAAGCCCTCATCACCATGCCGTCCTTTCCGTTCGGGATCACCGTGTGTCATGCCGTGGGTGAAGCCGCCGCGTGAGTAGT
>DKNL01000161.1:0-210 GCA_002474325.1 Opitutales bacterium UBA7389 | reverse complement strand
GTGTGTCATGCCGTGGGTGAAGCCTGCATCCCTCCACGATCCTTCCCACCATTTCCCTGACTGATGAGCCAAGTAACCGTATTCGACGAGCGTTTTGATCATGCTGGGATGATGGTGGAAGGCTTCTTGAACGGCGACATCTCTACCGGCCCGATCATCGTATCCAAAAACATCATTCCCGGTGGCTCCATGATCGAAGGGAAATAGCCC
>DKNL01000115.1 GCA_002474325.1 Opitutales bacterium UBA7389 | reverse complement strand
ATCCACGCTATCCACTATGAGGACGTGGACTTTCAGATGCCTCCAAAGAGCAAACTGTCTGATGAAGCCATTGCAGACCTGGAAGAATGGATCGCCATGGGAGCACCCGACCCACGCTCGGGAGCTATCGCCGATATTCGTGAATCAGGTTTGAGCGTCGAAGAAGGCCGCGAATTTTGGTCATTCAAACCCATCGAAAAGCCGGAAGTTCCAGCATTAGAAGATTCCCCAATCGATTCTTTCATTCGGGCTGCCCAGGAAGCCGGCGGTATCAATCCAGCCGAAAAGGCTAGCCGCATCGATCTCGTACGCAGAGCTTATTTCACGTTGATCGGCATGCCCCCCTCCCCAGATCAAATTGAGTCCTTTGTCCACGACCATAGAGACGATGCCTTCGAGCGTCTGGTCGACACATTGCTGGACTCGCCCCATTTTGGAGAGCGTTGGGGACGCCATTGGCTGGACGTGGCCCGATTCGCAGAATCCAGCGGAGGCGGTCGCACGCTTCTGTACAAGGACGCCTGGCGTTTTCGCGATTACGTCATCGAATCTTTCAATCGCGACGTTCCTTTCGATCAACTCGTTCGAGAACAAATAGCTGGCGATCTCTTACCCTACAACACGCCGAAGCAACGTAGTCGCCAACTCATCGCAACCGCTTTTCTGGCCCTGGGCCCTACGAACTACGAGCTGCAAGATAAGCAATTGCTTCGTTACGATGTGATCGATGAACAGGTCGATACCCTCGGGAAGGCATTTATGGGCATGACCCTCGGCTGTGTTCGATGCCACGATCACAAATTCGACCCGATCCCCAGCGAAGATTACTACGCTCTGGCTGGCATTTTCAAAAGCACACGCACCCTCTACAACTATACGGATAATGTAGCCCGCTGGGTGGATACACCGCTCCCTATGGAAGGTGCCAAAGCAAATGAGCTGGCTAACGCTGAAGCGATCATTGCAAAGCTAAAACCGCAAATAGAGAGAAAGAAGGCCACGCAAAGCGTCTATTCTCAACACACTGTCAATGTACCCAAACCAGGCCCCCCAAAACCTTCACGCCAGTTTCCCGGGATCGTGGTCGACGAGAGAGCCGCTAAGCTCGAGGGCGCCTGGGAATTCTCGCAGTATTCTCAAAATTATCTAGACGAAGGCTATCTTCATGACGGCAATACCGGAAAAGGCAAAAAGGGCATCGTGTTTAGCACCAATATCCCGATTACCGGAACCTACGAAACTCGTCTCGCTTACGCCGAAGCGGCTAATCGTTCCACACAGACACCCGTTACGGTAGGCCATAGCAAGGGCGAGGCCTCAGTCAGTGTTGATCAAACGAAGCCGCCCTCTGAATACGGACGCTTTCATGTCTTGGGTCGTTTCGAATTCGAAGAGGGACAGGAAAGCAACGTTCGGATCTCCAATCGCAATACAGATGGATACGTTGTAGCTGACGCGGTTCAGTGGTATCTTATCGAAGACGAAAGCGTCACAAAGTCGAAAGCACGCAAAGAAGAGCTAGCGAGATTGAAAACCGAGATCAAATCCATCGAAAGCGAGCTTAAGCCAATAACTCGGCTTCTCAAAGCCCGTCCTATCGCCATGACGGTAAAAGAGGATCCCGAGCCAAGCGATTCCGCCATTCGCATCCGAGGAATCGAGAGTCGGCGAGGCGACGTGGTGCCCCGCGGGTTCCTACAAATCGCCACTCTCGGCGAGGCTCCTGAAATTCCCCACAACGAAAGCGGTCGACGTCAACTAGCCGATTGGATCGTCAGTCCAGACAATCCACTCACTTCACGTGTTATTGCCAACCGGATATGGACCTGGCTTTTCGGCCAAGGCATTGTCAGCAGCGTAGACAATTTTGGTACTACCGGGCAGCTCCCATCTCATCCAGAATTGCTCGACTACTTGGCCATCCGGCTGCAGGAGCTCGATTGGTCCGTAAAGAGTTTCGTCAGGGAGATTATGCTTTCCGAAACCTGGCAATTGTCTACCCAAGCGAAATCCAACATGGCGGAAAGGGATCCAAACAACCGACTTCTAGCTTCCTATCCTAAACGAAGGCTGGATGCAGAGCAGCTGCGCGACGCGATTCTGGCAAGTTCAGGAGATATCGATCTCGCTCTCTACGGTCCAAACATCGATGGAGCCGGCGAAATCAACGCCAATTCGACAACCGCTCAAAAAACCGAGTATAATTACGTTTTCACAGACAAAAGACGTAGTGTCTATACTCCCGCATTTAGAGTAAAGCGACACGAAATATTCGAACTATTCGATTTCGGGAATATCAATTTCACCATTGGTAAACGTAACACTAGCACCGTCGCTTTGCAGGCCCTGTACATGCTCAACAATCCCTTCGTCATCGACCAATCGCGCGTAGCGGCTGCACGACTAATCCACAGCCGCCAGAATCGCGATGAACGCATAGAACTGGCTTTTGAAACCACCCTCGGTCGGGCTCCCACCGATAAAGAGCGACGCTTAATAGCAGATTTCTTAAGTAATGGACAAACGAGCGATTCTGCTAGAGACTGGGCCTCTATCTTCCAATCGCTTTATGGTTCGATCGATTTTCGATACCTCAACTGAGTAGCATGAGCGAGCAACCACAGTATTGCCCCATTTCACGAAGGAACGCCCTTCGCCAAATGGCTTGCGGCTTCGGGTACATGGCCGCCGCCGGGATTTCCTCCCAACAAGCGATGGCAAGCTCCATTGCCAACCCCCTCTCACCGAGAACGCCCCACTTGTTTCCCAGAGCTAAAAGAGTGATTTTTCTTTTTATGGCGGGGGGGGTAAGCCAAGTGGACAGCTACGATTACAAGCCGCTTCTATACAAGAAAGATGGCGAGATGCTGGATTTTACCGACCAGCGAATTCTCGCGAAGACCGGCATGGGTTCCAATCAACGGGTCATGAAGCCGCTTTGGGACTTCAAGCAACACGGGCAGAATGGTGCATGGGTATCCGATCTGTTTCCCCATATGGCCAAGCATACTGACGAATACTGTGTGATTCGCTCAATGCACACCGAAGGCGTGGCTCACGGCCCCGCTACACTCTTTTTACACACTGGCTCCACAAACTTGATACGCCCATCAATGGGTTCTTGGGTTAGCTACGGTCTAGGAACCGAAAGCCAAGATATGCCTGGTTTCGTTTCCTTGAGCCCTTCCTTCGGGAATGGAGGTCCTCGAAACTACGGGAATGCTTTCCTCCCAGCATCCTACCAAGGCACCGCAATGGGACGCGCCGGCATGAAGGCCACGGATATCGGTATCGACAATCTTCGCAACGACTCCCTATCTCCAGATCGCCAGAAACGGCAGTTCGACTTGCTCCAGTCGATGAATCACGAGCAATGCCAAAGCCAGCCTGGAAATTCCGAATTGGAAGCGGTAATCAGTTCCTACGAGTTGGCTTGGCGCATGCAGTCCAACGCTCCTGAGGTCATGGATATCTCCAAAGAGTCAGAAGCCACCAAAAAGCTCTATGGTATCGGGGAAAAGAATACAGATAATTACGGTCGCCAATGTCTGATGGCTCGGAGAATGGCTGAAGCCGGCGTCCGTTTTATCCAAGTTAATTACAGCGATAATTCTAATAACCCTGCTTGGGACCAACACAACGATATGCCCAAGCACAAGGAGCATGCTTTGGCCGTAGACAAACCTGTCGCGGGCTTGCTTACCGATCTCAAGAAACGAGGTCTCCTGGAAGACACTTTGGTTTGGTGGGGAGGAGAGTTTGGTCGTACACCCTACGCCCAAAAAAATGGTACGGGGCGCGACCACAACCCAACAGGATTTAGTGTTTGGCTAGCCGGAGGCGGCGTCAAACCAGGCTTGATCTACGGAGCCACCGATGAGTGGGGGCAATATGCCATCGAGAATAAGGTGCATATGCACGATCTCCATGCCACGATTCTCTACCTCCTCGGAATGGATCACGAGAAGCTGACCTTCCGCCACGAAGGGCGCGATTACCGCCTAACGGATGTCCACGGAAACGTGATACACAACATCATCGCTTAGTGTGTCCAAGCTTTGACTCCAGGCTAGTAAATCTACCATAAGTCCAGGTGCCTGGTGAATTTACTTCAAGAATCGCCTTCTTTTAACCAGGCGATGAATTTTCGCGTAGCAATGCCTCGATGGCTAATGGTCGTCTTTTCATCCTGGCTCATCTCTGCCGTCGTCCGATTTCTACCCTCAGGCAGAAATACAGGGTCATAACCAAATCCATTAACTCCTTTCCGCTCTCTCAAGATCGAGCCTCGAACTTCTCCCTCAAAAACAACTTCGTCACCTCCCGGCAAAACCGCAGCCAAATGACAAACGAATGCCCCTCTTCGCTGCCCATCCGGAATCGATTCCATCTCCCTAATTAGCTTATCAAGATTGGACTCGTCGGTCGCGTCCTCTCCCGCATAGCGAGCCGATCTGACCCCTGGAGCCCCATCGAAAGCTTCGATACAAATTCCGCTGTCATCCGCTAGCGCTAAACCGTCGCTCGGCAGAAGAGCCGCTAGAGCCCGAGCTTTCTTTAAGGCGTTTCCCGAAAAGGTATCCTTATCTTCGATAACCTCGGGCATACCTCCCAACGCCTCGGCCGTATGAACTTCCCTATTAAGGCCAGCTTCCGAAAGCATCTTCTTGAGCTCCTCTATTTTGTGCAGATTACTCGTTGCTAAATACAGTTTCATCAACGTCTAAACGAGTTGGATACGATAGAAAGCCACGCATCAGTTGGTCGTCGCCGAAAGATTCATGCCTGGGGCTATCCAACCTAAGGGCCTGAGAAAGCTTCTCGATTCGTAAACCGCGATACACGGGCTTCGCTTTATCATCCCCTAATAGTATGGGAGCTCGATAGTTGAAGTGGTAGTCGAGTTCTCGATTGTGCAGCAACTCGCTAGTCAGCTTGCTTCCGCCCTCGAAATAGACGCCATTAATTCCGACATCGTAGCATTTTTTGCGGAAATCAACGATGGGCACCTTCATATTTTCAGCAGGAAGCACCCAAACATTAACCCCTTCCGACTCGAGACGCCGAATGTAGCCCGTACCTGCAGCGTCGGTGGTCACCACAATCGTGTTATCGCGAAACTCATCCGTGTAGATAGAAGGCAGAAAACGCTCCATGGCAGTCCTCAACAACCCATCCATAACGAAACGCACACCACACCACTCATCTTTCCCCTCAATACGGCTCGTTAAACGGGGATCATCCTCGACAAGCGTTCCCGCCCCAACTCCGATTGCTGGAAACAAACGGCGCCAACCCATTACGTCTTGGCGGGCAATTTCCCCAGTAATCCACTTCGACTCTCCAGTACGGCAAGCGATCTTGCCGTCTAGCGTAGTGGCTGACTTGGCCGAAAGCAACGGGGTTTGATGCCGGGCAGCGTGGTTGAATATCAAATTAAGGTCTTGGCAATCTTCGATGAGAATGCGTCGCTCCACTTGGATTTCAGCCGCCTTGAGCGCATCCGCGCCTTTGTTCTCATGCTCCGGTACGGGATCGCTAGCTCCGATGAAAACGTGCTTGACTCCGGCTTCGACAATAGTGTTCACGCCTTTCTCCAATCGATTGGAAGACGGACCCGGTTCCAAGGTGACAAACAAGCTAGCATCCGAAGCGGGCTTGCGCCCCAAAGACTGGATAATCTGTACTTCTGGGCCATTCATTCCGGGCCGATCAATATGAGCGCGGGCCACGATTTCTCCTTTCTCGACCAGAACAGCCCCGATCATCGCCTGAGGGTGCGTATCTCCCCAACCTTTTTTTGCCTCTTCCAAGGCAGCTTTCATGAATAAGTCCTTTTCTGATCGAGTCATAGGATGGAAGGGAAAGTTTTCGAGGATTAGAACAGTTCTCTAAAGGCACACAACGCTCAAAGCGAGTAAAACGCGGTTATAGGCCATTCACAAATGGATTCGAAGCAATCTCTTGCCCTACTGTTGTTTTTGGACCGTGTCCGGGAAGGACCACCGTTTCGCGAGGGAGCGTGTAAATCTGTTCGCGAATCGATTTTTCCAAAGTGGGAAAATCGCCACACGGGAGATCCGTCCGACCAATGCTCCCAGCAAACAACGCGTCACCCACAAAAGCCGCTTTGATGCTCTGGAAATAAAACAGAATATTCCCAGGACAGTGACCGGGAACATGCCGAACCTCCACCATTTCCCCGAGAATCTCAAATTCATCGCCTTGACCCACCCAATGGTCCACTTTGATCGGTTGCAGATCGATATCTGGAGGATAGGCATACGGCCGCATGACTTCCGGATTTTCATAGTACTCTAGATCATCCAAATGCGCATATACAGGGGTCCCCATTTTTTGAATACGAGCGGCATCGCCGATATGGTCGTAGTGTCCGTGCGTCAAGAGCAGTGCCTTCAAATCGCATCCCAACTCCTGCAAAGCCGCGCTCGCATCGTCCCAAACAAAGTGAGGCGCATCAATTAAAACGGATTCCTTGCGATCGAGGTTCGAGAGCAAGAAAGCGTTCGTCTGAATGTAGCCCACAGGATAAATTCTCAGGTCGATCGACATAAGACCACTCTTTTAAAGCAGCGAGTCGAGGCAATCGCAAATCGACAATCGAGAATTTGCTTTAAATCGAGTAAAAATGCCCCTCAATTCCCCATTCTCATGCAAACACTCAAATTCGCAGTTCTCCCCGGCGACGGAATCGGTCCAGAAGTGATGGCGGCCGCGCTAGGCGTGCTCAAGACAACCACTTCCGCAGCTGGTATCACTCTCGACTACCAGGAGGCAGATGTTGGCGGCATAGCCATCGACAATCATGGATCAGCGCTCCCGGAATCTACCATCAAAATCTGCGAAGATGCCGACGCCATTCTCTTCGGCTCTGTAGGAGGACCCAAATGGGAATCGCTCCCTCCCGCTGAACAGCCGGAGCGGGCAGCCCTACTTCCTTTGCGGAAGCATTTCTCATTATTCGCCAATCTTAGGCCCGGCCTTCTATTCAAGGAACTTACCGACGCTTCGCCGCTTAAGACTGAGCGGATCCCCGAAGGAATCGACATTGTTTGCGTTAGAGAACTTACAGGCGGGATCTACTTCGGGCCCAAAGACACCCGAGAGCTGGAGGATGGCGACATCGAAGCCAGCGACACAATGGTCTACAAGAAAAGCGAGATCGAACGCATCCTAGATGTCGCAATCGCTTCGGCCCAATCTCGCGCAGGAAAGATCTGCTCCGTCGATAAGGCGAATGTCCTTACCACATCCGTGCTTTGGCGAAAAACGGCCGCCGAATACATCGCAGCCAAAGCGCCCGACATCGAACTCAGCCACATGTATGTCGACAATGCCGCCATGCAAATGGCGCGCGACCCCAATCAATTCGATGTCATCGTCACAGAAAACATGTTTGGCGATATCCTCTCTGATGAGATGGGCATTGTTTGCGGAAGCCTCGGCATGCTTTCCTCTGCAAGCCTGGGAACGCAAAATAATCAGTACCGCCATCCCTTCGGATTATACGAGCCTTCTGGGGGCACAGCACCGGATATCGCTGGCCAAGGTGTAGCCAATCCTTGTGCTCAGATCCTCAGTGGAGCCCTGATGCTTCGCTACAGTTTCGGACTAAACGAGCTAGCGGAAAAAATCGAAAACGCCGTTCGAAAGGCGGTAAAAGATAACTGCCGCACCGGCGACATCGCCTTCGGCAAATCCCCTATCACCACCAGCGAAATGGCCCAAGCAATCATCGATAGGGTATAGGGAATCAAGTGGCCCATGGATAGCACGGATCTCCACGGAAATGATATTCGAGGACCAGGCCTACCAACTAATCAGCACAGCGTTTGAGGTTTACAATGAATTTGGTTCAGCATCCCTCCAACTAGTGTATCAAGAAGTATTTAAACACGAACTTTCGTTGCAACAAATCCCCTTAATCGCTCAACCTCCTCCAAAGATTCCCAACAAGAGAATTATTCTCGAGGGGGAACATTTCGCGGGCCTAATCGCATTCAATAAAATAATTATTGAGCTTAAAGCGATCAATACGATAAGCTCAGGGAGGAATCTCAGCTATTAAAATATCTTCAGGCTGTAAGGCTAAAGCTGGACATGATAATTAACTTTGGATCTGACCCAAAACTGGAGCACAAACGAATCATCAACTGAAAATCCGTGTTCATCCGTGGGCTATATTCAGCATGACATCTGACCAAATTCGCCAATCGTTTCTGGAATTCTTCAAATCGAAAGAGCACTCGATCGTTCCTTCGGCTTCGCTGTTGCCAGATGCTCCCAATCTGCTTTTCACCAACGCGGGCATGAATCAGTTCGTTCCCTACTTCCTTGGCGAACGGGAAGCCCCCTATCCCCGGACAGCCGATACCCAGAAATGCATTCGGGCTGGAGGAAAGCATAACGATCTTGAGGACGTTGGTCTCGACACTTACCACCACACTTTCTTCGAAATGCTGGGCAATTGGTCTTTCGGAAATTACTTCAAAAGCGAAGCTATCGAATGGGCATGGGAATTAATCACCGAGATTTGGGAATTCCCCAAAGAACGCCTTTACGCAACCGTCTACAAACCTGAACCGGGAGATCCAGCTGATTTCGACAAGGAAGCCTACGATATCTGGAAAGCCGTTTTCGAAAAGGCCGGCCTCGATCCGGAAGTCCATATCATCTACGGAAACAAGAAAGACAACTTTTGGATGATGGGCGATACCGGACCGTGTGGACCTTGTTCCGAACTCCACATGGACCTAACGCCAACAGGCGACACTCAGGGATCTTTGGTCAATGCCGATTCCCCCTACTGTATCGAGATTTGGAATCTCGTCTTCATTCAATTCAACGCTACTCCGAATGGAGACTTCGTCCCCCTTAAGTCTAAGCATGTGGATACAGGAATGGGATTCGAGCGAGTGGCTGGCATCATGGCCACATCCAAGCGTTTCACTGACTTTTCGTCACCACCCAGCAACTACAATTCCGACCTATTTACCTCTATTTTCGATAAGCTGGAAGCTCTATCCGGGCACGCTTATCAGCGGACTCTTCCCGAGGACCTGGAGAACACAAGCGAGTTGAAAATGAAGGATGTAGCCTTTCGCGTGCTTGCAGACCACATTCGATGTCTGTCCTGTTCCATCGCCGATGGAATTCTACCCGGGAATGAGGGGCGCAACTATGTGTTACGGCGAATACTTAGGAGAGCGGTCATGTATGGACGTCGCCTAGGATTGGAAACTGGTTTTTTCACCCGCTTGGTCCCAATTGTCATTGAAAAATTAGGACACGTTTTCCCCGAGCTGGTAAAGCAGCAGGACATCATTCAAAAAGTCATTCTATCAGAAGAGGAATCCTTTGGGAAAACGCTTGATAGAGGGCTGCGCAAGTTCGAACAGGAAGTCGATCGACTAAGCTCCAACGCGCAGCCAAACGAGACTCTCATCATTCCAGGAGAGGAAGCCTTTGAGCTCTATGACACCTACGGATTTCCTTTGGATTTGACAGAATTGCTGGCCAGGCAGCGAGGCATGACCGTCGACATTTCCGGATTCGATACCGCCATGGAAGCCCAACGCGAACGAGCCCGAGCTTCTCAGAAGAAGTCGGAGATTCTCGTCGCTGAAAAAGGTTCCGACCAAGAGACTCCGTTTATTGGATATGATACCTTGACGGACGAAGCGGAATTGGTCGATATAATTTCCAGCGACGACGGCGCATCCTATCTAGTATTCAACCACACGCCTTTTTACGCGGAAATGGGTGGTCAGGTTGGGGATCAAGGCAACATCGAATTCGATGAGCACGACTTCAAGGTGGTCGACACGATAAAGGATACAAATGGTCGCTTTCTCCACAAAGTGAACGGAGAAACCTCGGGTTTGGAGGGATCAACCGCCAATCTACTGGTAGACCCCATACGACGCAAGAACATCGAGCGACACCATTCGGCCACCCATATTCTCCACTGGGCCCTGCGCGAGATTCTAGGCTCTCACGTTCAACAGGCAGGATCCTATGTAGACGATGAGCGTTTGCGTTTCGATTTCTCCCACTATGAAGCCATCAACGCTGAAGATTTGGAGCAAATCGAGTCACTTTGCAACGAGCGGCAATTGGAAAACACCCGTTGCCAATGGTACGAGACTGACTTCGACCAGAAACCCGAAGATGTCATCGCCTTTTTTGGCGACAAGTATGGAGATCGCGTACGCATAGTCGAGATCGGCGGATTTTCCAAGGAGCTATGCGGCGGCACCCATGTCAAGGCTACTGGAGAGATTGGCCTGCTGAAAATCGTTTCCGAGTCGGCGATCGCCGCGGGCACTCGTCGGATCGAAGCCATCGTGGGCCCCAACGCGTATCAGCTTGTCAACGACATGCAAACAACGATCTCCAAGCTTTCTGAAGATCTTTCAACACCCGAGAAAGAAATCATGATGAAAGTAGAATCTCTGCTAGCCCGCAACGCTGAACTAGAGAAACGCATGAAGGGCTTCGAGCAAAAAGAAGCGGGGAACGTCGCCGACGAACTCGCTGCTCAGGCAACTAGCAAAGGCAACCTCAAGGTCGTTAAAGCAGTTGTCTCTGCTGAAAACCCAAATGCATTACGACAGCTCGGTGCCAACCTGCTAGGCAAACTCGGAGAAGGTGTAGCCATTCTCGGTGCAGAAATCAACGGGAAGGCCAACGTGGTTGCCTTCGCGTCCCCAAAAGCAATATCAGAAGGGCACAAGGCGGGCGACATTATACGCTCAATTACCGCTAAACTCGATGGGAAAGGCGGCGGCAAGGCGGATTTCGCCATGGGGGGAGGCGCCAATCCCGCAGCGTTGAAACAGGCTATCGAGATTTTCGAAGTTTAGGAAATTTCAGCCTTACTGTTCCGACCCAAGCATCATCGACGGCAGAGAGGTCTCCGCCAAAAAGCTAACCGTTCCTTTGGCGTCGCTCAAAAAGTGCTCGATTTCCTGATCCAATGGATTCTTACATTCCGCACTAGTGAGAAGCCCTTCCGCAATGTGATACACAGTGAGCGGATGTGGGCTTACAGTCGCTCTCGAAAAATTTCCTCGGACCAAAGCTAGGCCCTAAACATCACTCAACTCGTTAGCTGAGCTTTTTACCCGATCTCTTAAGTCATTCAGAGTCCATTCACCTATAAGGTATTCCGTTGGATATATAGGTTCTCCCGCGCGGCGTTTAGCTTCGATCTCGCTAATCACCTGCCACATGGCATCGATTCGCTCTCGGTTGGCACGGCTTAATTGGCCCCTGTCATCACTCATTCGCTCTTTCCAATACAAAGGGTACTTTTCGATATCGATTCCTGCGCTCGCCAAAGCATAAAGAGCAAGTAAATCCGACTCTATTAGAAACCCCGATTTATGGGCGTTAAGACCGAGATTGCCAAATACGCCGCCCGTATTAACCCCATACAACATGGCCGCTATATCAATCACCCCTCCAAAGAGCTCGTTCTGACCTTTCATCCTAGCATGCTTCATAATATTCTGGATCAAGGCATGAGCACATACGTATAGGAGCTCGGCTTCCTCTAAATCTTCCAAACCATCCAGGGAAAAATAGATCGCTTTCCCTTCAGAATAGACCAACTCATTGCCGTCGAGAAACGGAGTTACCACGACACTATAGTAGACGGAGTTTTTGGCTTCGATCTCCAAATTCAGCTCAC
>DKNL01000231.1 GCA_002474325.1 Opitutales bacterium UBA7389 | reverse complement strand
TAGCAACTAGGCGAGGCTCGGTCGTGGGCCTTCAGTCCGCGCAAAAACAAACTACGCCGGCTCCGCGTGGCCTAACGTTTCCCTCTAATTGAAGCTTTCTGTGAAGGACCTTATCGGCTTGGTAATATTCTTTGTTGAATCGTACCACGCTCTAGGGCTGCAGTTGGCCGTTTAATTAGGTTGCGGTAGCAAAATGGCCTGCTTATGGCTTACCGCCGATTTTAAGCGATGAAGTCATTTTACATAACGACAGCGATTGATTACGCTAACGGTAGACCACATCTGGGACATGCTTATGAAAAAGTTCTAACGGATGTCGTAGCGCGTTTTCGTCGTTTGATGGGCGATGAGGTTTATTTCCTGACCGGCTTGGATGAGCATGGGCAAAAAGTACAGCAATCCGCCGAAGCTCGCGGCATAGAGCCAATAGAGTTGTGCGATGAAGCGGCGGAAAATTTCATTGGGCTCTGCGCCAAACTGAATGTATCCAACGACGACTACATTCGGACGACGGAGGATCGGCACAAGGAAGTGGTGCAAGCCATCCTGCAAAAGCTCTACGATCAGGGAGATATCTACAAGGCCGATTACCACGGATACTACAGCCGTCGGGCAGAGCAATTCCTTCAGGAGAAGGATAGAGATGAGAATGGGGAATGGCCTGTGATTTTCGGTGAGGTAGAGGAGATAACGGAGAGCAACTATTTCTTCAAGCTGAGTCAGCATCAAGATTGGCTAGTAGAGCACCTCGAGACGAATGAAACCTTTATATTCCCTCGCTTTCGGACTAAGCAGGTTCTAGAATTCCTGAAGGAGCCAATCAACGATCTGTGCATTTCGCGCCCAAAGGAGCGTCTGGAGTGGGGAATCTCGCTGCCATTTGACGAAAACTATGTGACTTACGTTTGGTTCGACGCGTTGGTGAACTACGTATCCGCTATTGGATACGGCATGGATGAGTTCGAAGATCGCTGGCCGGTGGACTTCCACGTGATCGGCAAAGACATCCTCGTTCCGCCGCACGCGGTCTATTGGCCTATTATGTTAAAGGCGGCTGGGATAGCGCTCCCAAAGAGTCTTCTGGTCCATGGCTGGTGGCTAATATCGGGTGCGAAAATGTCGAAAAGTACGGGAACGGTAATTGATCCCTTGGATCTTGTGGATCTATATGGTTCCGACGCATTCCGGTATTTCGTCACGAGGGAGATGAATGTCGGTCAGGACAGCGAGTTTTCCGAAGAGCGATATCTCGCTCGTTACAACTCCGACCTGGCTAACGATCTCGGGAATTTGCTCAGCCGCGTACTGACGATGTTGAATCGGGGGCTCGGTGGAGTGATCCCGTCGCCCGAGGTTGAGGAAGAATTAGAGACCGAACTGTGGAAACTTTGGGATGCGACCCGTGAAGAGACTCTCGAACTATACAACGGCTTCCAATTTCACATCGGCTTGGAGAAGGCGTTTCACTTCATTGGTTCGATCAATCGCTATGCCGAGCAGCGCGCCCCATGGAAGCTGGCAAAGTCGGAGGATGAGAAGGATATCAAGTTGTTGAATACAACACTCTTTGTAATGTCTGAAGCCCTTCGTTTGGCGGTGGGGCTAGTCGAGCCAGTTATGCCGGAAACCAATGAAAAAGTCTATGGACTACTTGGTTATGAAAGCGATGCGGAATGGAAAACTCGCCTGGTTCGCGGGACAGATATCGCAGGCAATAAGGTGGGCGAAAAGACGATTTTGTTTCCAAAACCGCAGAACCATTCCTGAGCTTATCGATCCTTGGATATTTTTCCACTAGACCCTTCCGCCCCGACAACTGAAGAAGCCCTGGGAGCCTTTTTGGAAGGCATCCAAGGCAGAGCGGAGTCGTTGGGTCATGGGCAGCTTGTCAGCATTTCGATCAATTCCAAAGCTCTGGATCCGCTAGCAGTTCTAGAGTTGATTTACGAGCCAGGAGAGCTTCATTTCTATATGGAACGGCGTTCGGATGGAATGGCTCTAGCTGGCGCTGAGAAGGCTCTTGCCTTGAAGCCCGGCGATGGGAATCGATTTGAAAATGCCAGGGAGTTTATTGAAGACACGCTAGCGAATACTATAGCCGTGGGGGATTCGAGCCTCCCATTCTTTGGCCCGCACTTCTTTTGCGGATTCACCTTTTTCGAAGAAAAGGAAGAGAGCAGCTATTTCGATCCAGCCACCGTCTTCGTGCCTAAATGGCAAGTAACTACGGCGTCGGGAAAATGCGTAGCGACCGCGAGTGCCTTTATTGATGTGGAAAGCGACATCGATTCGATTAAAAATCGTATATGGAATGCCAATACAAAATTCAGCGCGTTCGAATATAGCCGAGTTGACGGCGTACAGGAAAAGAGCGATCGACCAAAATGGCACGTGGAAAGTGTTGAGGGAGAAGAAGACGGGAGCGCTTTTGTCGAGGCTGTGGAGCAGGCACTAGCGGAGATTGGAGAGGGGGCATTTGAGAAAATCGTTTTGGCCCGTTCCAAAACCTTTAGGGCAAATCAGGAGTTTCATCCCTTAGAAATACTAAATGGGCTGCGTGAGCAGTATCCCGACTGCTATGCATTCTCATTCGCGAATGGCGATGGGCAGAGCTTC